>DFKM01000035.1 GCA_002373555.1 Lachnospiraceae bacterium UBA3645 | reverse complement strand
TTTCCGCCTGCATTTCCTGCTGTTCAGCTCTCTTCAAGTGACCCATTTTCCTTCTTTCTCTATTCCAGGTCACTTTTTCCCTCTACAGTAGTTTTGAAGCAGCTTTTTTCACTTCCGATCCGCCTCTCACAGTTTCAAAGCAGTTTTCCTGTACAGGCAATCCTTCTTCCCGCACGCCGCGCAGCCGCTCCGCTCCCTGCGCGCGCACGCCTCCGAGATCCCGATGACCGCCGACACGGACTTCCGCGGGATCATCATCATGGAATCCGTCAGTGTGATCCCCGTGTGGTGCGCCGCGTCCAGCAGCCGCAGCAGTTCTTTCTGCACCGTGATCGGCAGATCGCCGTATCCCGGCGAGAAACGCGTCCGCAGGAATTTTCCTTCCGCGAGAGCCTCTTCTTCCCAGGAAGCATTCAGCTCATCGCAGAATGCTTCCACTGCCGCGCTGGCGGCTGCATCCATGATCAGCGCCTTCGTCGGCTCGCTGTACCGCAGCACGGACAGCCTTCGGTCCACGGCCGGTCCGGCCGTCGCGGCGAAAGCGTATGCTTCCGCGCAGCCGGACAGATTCCGGCGGATCGCCGTCCCGGGCAGCAGAATATTCTGCAGCAGAATGCCGTCCTCCGTTTCTGCAATCGGCACCCGTTCTCTGCACGCGCGGTAATCAGCGATCTCACTGAGTTCCCGCACGCATGCAAAGATGAGCCTCATGACATTTTCATCAGGCCGGTCTCCCCGGTAGCCGAGATACCGGATGATCTCCGCTTCCGGAATATCCACCGTTTTCCTGCGTATGATATCCGTCATCCGATGCCCGCCTCACTTCACGATCTGCGAAAGATTCTCCTTGATTTTCCCGGCGACACGCGCGTTATTCATCGAATATACATGTACCGCATTGATCCCGTTCGCGTAAAGATCCACGATCTGCTGCGTTGCGAACGCAATGCCGGCCTGCGCCATTGCCGCCGGATCATCCCCGAAGCGGTCGACGATATAACGGAACCGCGGCGGAATGTTTTGCCCGGACAGCGTCCGGATCCGATTCACCTGCTTCGCGTTCGTCACCGGCATGATGCCCGGCACGACCGGCACCGTGATCCCGGCTTCGCGTACTTTATACAGGAAATTGAAAAAGACATCATTGTCGAAGAACATCTGCGTGACCAGGTACGAGCAGCCGGCATCCACTTTGTCCTTCAGGTGGAGGATATCCTCCTTCTGGTTCGGCGACTCCGGATGGCCCTCCGGATAGCAGGCGCAGCCGACACAGAAATCGCCGGCTTCCAGGATCTCCGGGATCAGGTCGGAAGCATGCGCGTAAACGCCGGGCATCTCGCCGCCTTCGGGAATATCGCCGCGCAGCGCCAGCACATTCGTCAGGCCGGCGGCTTTCATTGCTTCCAGCTGTCTGTGCACGCCTTCTTTGGTGGAAGAAATGCAGCTGATGTGCGCGACGACCGGCACATGGAACCGCTTTTCCAGATTTGCGGCGATCGCCACGGTATGCTCGCTCGTACCGCCGCCGGCGCCGTAAGTAACGCTCATATAATCCGGCTGGAGCCATGCAACGTCCTCCGTCGCCTGCCGGATGGATTCAAATACCGCGTCCGTCTTCGGCGGAAATACCTCGAAAGACAGCGACGGTTTCTCCGATTTGATAATATCTGATACTTTCATTTACTCCCCCATTTCCGATGCTCTGTTCACCGATGCGGTATTCTCAAAAGAGAATTTCTTATTTGTCTTGTGAAGCAAACATACACTCTTCGTTTCGGTTCATTATTCAGTTTTGTGCAAAAATCATATGTTTCTCGAAAAATACTGTCCTGCTTATCATCTGTTTCATAGATATGTGCAATAAGATTATTGCGGTTTGTGCAATAATGCCTTCCAAGCAAAATAATACTGTCTGTTTTTTTTGAATCTGCACCGGTTTTCAAGGTCAAAACAGGCAGTATTTCTGAGAAATACACCTGTATTTGCACAATTCACACGCTAATCACAATATCATACAATAAATAATTGCTGTCCATGGGCAGTATTTATCGTGGATAAAGCGATATTTGCACAATCTGTTCCTGATCAGTTGCTAATTACTTCCGCCAGCAGCCGCAGAGCATCTTCCTCTGTCAGCCGCCCACCACTTCCGCCAGCAGTTGCAGAGCATCTCCCGCTGCAGCCGCGCAGCGGCCTCACATCACACCGACAATCTCTGCCGCACGATCTCAAAAGCCAGCACACCTGCAGCAACCGACGCATTCAGCGAGTCGATATCGCCCTTCATCGGGATCGCCGCGGTCATATCGCAGGCCTCCCGCACCAGCCGGCTGACGCCGCTGCCTTCATTTCCGATGACCAAGCCCATCGGCCCGGTCAGTGAAAGTTTATACATCACCTCGCCGTCCATGGCCGCGCAGACGAACCACATCCCGCGTTTTTTCAGTTCCTCCATGGTCCGGACAAGATTGGTCACTTTCACGACAGGCGTATAGTTCAGCGCGCCTGCGGATGTTTTCGCGACGGTCGCGGTCAGCCCGACCGCCCGGTTCTTCGGCACAATGACGCCGTGGGCACCTGCCAGGTTCGCCGTCCGGATGATCGCGCCCAGATTGTGCGGATCCTCGATCCCGTCCAGCAGCAGTACGAACGGCGCCTCACCTTTTTTCTCCGCCAGTGCGAAGATATCCTCGAGCGTGCTGTAGTTGTATGCCGCAACGTAGGCGATCACGCCCTGGTGCGCGCCGATCTGCGAAAGCTGATCCAGCCGGTCTTTCTTCACAAATTTGATGATCGTATCGTGTTTTTTCGCCTCGCGGACGATGCTCTTCACCGGACCGTCGGAAAGACCGTCCTGCACGAAGAGCTTCTCGACATCGCGGCCAGAGGAAAATGCCTCGCGCACCGCATTGCGGCCTTCGATGACCGTGCTTTCCGCGGGAATGTTGGTTTCTTCTGTTTTCATATAATATCTCCAAAGTCCGGCATAACCGGCAGCTTCCGCTGTTTCCTGATTTTCAGGCTGTATACTGTATTTCTGTCATCCTGCGCCTGCGAAGGATCCACCGCTTTCAGACTTCGGTTTTTGTAAAACCGCATGGTTCAGGGCGAAGGTCCTTCGACGCGCTCCGCTTTCTCAGGATGACAGCATTTGTATCATCCCTGCAATTTCTCCAGTTCTTCCCCGATCCCTTCCCGGATCAGCTTTACCAGCCGCTCTTCCTCGCCGCGCTCATACAGCCATCCGACCAGGCATTCCAGCGCAGTCGCCATATGGTAATCCGAAAGCGAGGCATGGCGGGCAATCGTATGCGGATGCGCATTCCGGCCGCGTTTGACCACAGCCAGCTCCTCCGGCGTCAGAAGCGCCTCCGCAAGAATCCGTTCAAGCACCCTCGCCTGCGCCCCGGCATTCACCAGCCGGTTCTTCATCCGGCTCAGCTCATGCGGCTTTATGATATGATCGAGCAGAACCGTCCGGATCACCAGCTCGTAGACCGAATCTCCGAGAAATGCCAAAGACAGGGATGACATCGTCTTTGCATCCCTGTCCTGAAGTTCAAATTGTTGTTCTATGATTTCTTTCATTGTACGCTCCGCCGGCCGTTATGCACGCGACCACTTCACGCCTTCTCTGGTATCCTTGAGCTGAATGCCCATGGCCGCCAGCTTGTCCCGGATCTCATCCGCTTTCGCGAAATCTCTGGCCTTTCTGGCCGCCTGGCGCTCTTCGATCAGCGCTTCAATATCCGCATCCAGCACCTCTTCCTTCACATCGGTAACGATGCCGAACACATCGCAGATCGTGTGCAGCTTGCCAGAGAAATACTTCACGGTATCGGCGGATGTATTCTCATCCAGCACGGAATTCGCGAGACGGACCAGCTCGAACAGCGCGGCAATGCCGTCCGCCGTATTAAAGTCATCGTCCATCGCTTCCTCGAACTTCGCGACGAGCGCGTCCGCCTGCGCGGTCAGTTCCGCATCCGCAGCTCCCGCCGGGGCTTTTCCGAGAAGCTCATCCGCACGGTTGACAGCAGTAACGATGCGGTCCAGGCCGTTCTTCGCCTGCTGCATCAGCTCCGCGCTGAAGTTCAGCGGGGAACGATAATGCGCGGAAAGCATGAAGAAACGCAGGATCTGCAGATCGTACTTCTGGCTGATATCACGGACGGTGAAGAAATTGCCGAGCGACTTGGACATCTTCGTGCCGTCGATATTCAGGAACGCATTGTGCATCCAGTAGTTCGCAAATGTTTTTCCGCTGGACGCCTCGCTCTGCGCGATCTCATTTTCATGGTGCGGGAAGATCAGATCCTCGCCGCCGCCGTGGATATCGATCTGCTCACCGAGATATTTCTTGCTCATCACGGAGCACTCGATGTGCCAGCCGGGACGGCCTTTGCCCCACGGGGACTCCCAGTAAGGCTCGCCTTCTTTCTTGGGCTTCCAGAGAACGAAGTCCATCGGATCTTCCTTCTCATCCTCACCGGTCACCAGCAGCGTACGGTTGCCGGCCTGAAGATCGTCCAGATTCTTGCCGGAAAGCTTTCCGTAATCCTTGAACTTTCTGACGCGGTAATAGACCGTGCCGTTCACTTCATAGGCAAAGCCCTTTTCGATCAGGTCAGAGATCATGTCGATCATGCCGCCGATCTCTTCCGTGGCCTTCGGATGGGTGGTCGCCGGAAGAACGTTCATGCCTTCGCAGTCTTTTTTGCACTCGGCAATGAAGCGCTCGGAGATCACATGGGAATCCACGCCCTCTTCGTTCGCAGCCTTGATGATCTTGTCGTCAACGTCGGTATAGTTGGAAACGTAGTTGACTTCGTAGCCGCGGTATTCGAAATAGCGGCGGACGGTGTCAAAGAAGATCATCGGGCGGGCGTTTCCGATGTGGATGTAGTTGTAAACGGTCGGGCCGCAGACGTACATGCGCACCTTGCCGGGCTCGATCGGGATGAATTCCTCTTTTTTTCTGTCGAGGGTATTAAAGATCTTCAAGGAAGATGCCTCCTTTTGAGATTTCTCAATATGTTTTCATAAAACCGCTGTTTTTACGGCGCGGATCCTTCGTCGCCGGCTCCTCAGGATGACAGACCACAGCCTTGCTGCAATTCGTTCTGCTTCTCACCAGTCAGCTGTCCCGGTATGATGCTGCCGGGAACTGTAGAGCGGAGAGCGACAGGATCGGGCGAAATTGTCGTCGATTTTGCAACACGCTTTATTCGTTGAAAAATCGGCGTGCAGATATTTCGTCCCGTATCCGAAGCAATCGCAGCGACCCCTGTTCACGGCAGCATCCTACCGGGACAGCGTCACTTTTTTCTCAGAATGCAAACTTATCCTGGAACCAGTTCCGCAGCTCCGCGATCGGTACCCTGACCTGTTCCATGGTGTCGCGCTCACGGATCGTCACGGAATTGTCCTCCAGCGAATCGAAATCGAACGTCACGCAGAACGGCGTTCCGATCTCATCCTGTCTGCGGTAACGTTTTCCGATATTTCCTCTGTCGTCATACTCGCAGTTGTAATACTTAGAAAGCTCCGCATAGACCTTTTCCGCACCCTCGGCCAGCTTCTTGGAAAGCGGCAGCACGCCGATCTTCACAGGCGCCAGTGCCGGATGGAAATGCAGAACCGTTCTCACGTCCGGTCTCTCGGGCGTTCCGATATCTTCCTCATCATAAGCGCTGCACAGGAAGGCCAGCGTGACGCGGTCCGCGCCGAGTGACGGCTCAATGACGTAAGGAAGATACTTCCAGTTCTTCACATCATCAAAGTACGTCATATCCTGGCCGGATACTTCCTGATGTCTTCCCAGGTCGTAATCGGTTCTGTCAGCGATGCCCCAGAGCTCGCCCCAGC
>DFKM01000009.1:4843-5096 GCA_002373555.1 Lachnospiraceae bacterium UBA3645 | reverse complement strand
AGGATCACTTCATTGCCGAGATCATCGATCCCGATACCGGCGAAGTGCTTCCCGAAGGCACCCAGGGCGAGCTTGTTTTCACGGCGATCGACAAGGAAGCATTCCCGATGATGCGTTATCGTACCAGAGATATCTGCACCCTGACCAGAGAGAAATGCTCCTGCGGCCGTACGCACGTGCGCATGACGAAGCCGAAAGGACGTACGGACGATATGCTGATCATCCGCGGCGTCAATGTATTCCCGAGCCAGAT
>DFKM01000009.1:0-4796 GCA_002373555.1 Lachnospiraceae bacterium UBA3645 | reverse complement strand
GTATTCCCGAGCCAGATCGAGACTGTCCTGCTGAAATACGGTTATGCCGCCAATTATCAGATTGTTGTTGACAGAGTCAATAATACGGATACACTGGATGTACAGGTAGAGATGACGCCTGAGATGTTCACCGATAACATGGGTGAGATCTCCGCCCGCCAGAAGGATCTCGTGGAAGGTCTTCGGTCCATGCTGGGCATCAAGGCGAAGGTCTCCCTGGTCGCGCCGAAGTCGATCGCAAGAAGCGAAGGCAAGGCTGTGCGTGTGATCGATAAGAGAAAGATCTGATCAGATCAAAAGGATGAGAAAGGAGAGATAACATGAGCGTAAAACAGATTTCGGTATTTCTGGAAAACAGGCCCGGACAGCTGAAGAAGATGACCGGCGTGCTTGCGGATGCAAATGTGGATATGCGTGCTTTGTCTCTGGCTGAGACCAGCGAGTTCGGCATTGCAAGGATCATCGTGGATGATGCATATGCGGCTGTGAATCTCCTGAAGGACAACGATTTTGTCGCGAGTCTGACATCTGTTCTTGCCGTCGAGATCCCGGACGAAGCAGGCGGCCTGGACAAGCTCCTGCAGTACTTCGCGGATGCGGAAGTCAACATCGAGTATATGTATGCTTTTCTCGGCGGAAAGAAGGAAAAGAAGGCCTATATGATCTTCCGTGTGGCGGATACGAAGAAGGCGGAGATATCCCTGAAGAAGATGGGACTGTATATCCTGAGCCAGGAAGAGATCGAAGAGATCTGAACGGAAAAGTAAAATGGAAGGCGGCCGTTCTGCGGCCGCCTTTTTGCTGCGCCGAATTGGCATTGACATAGTAGGCGGATATATTTATAATGAAGCTGATTTTTTTAGAAAGAGGTGCGGGAAATGTGCGGAAAGGAAGCTTTGATCCATGCCATCTGTATCAGCGAAAGAAAGGGTGAACAGAAGCATCCGGTGGAAGCGGTTCAACTGGTGCCGGACCACGGGATCCTCGGGGACGCACACGCCGGAAAATGGCACCGGCAGGTGAGCCTGCTGGCGAAGGAGAGCGTGGACCGCATGCAGGAACATGTTTCCGTGAAGCTGTTCCCGGGCGTGTTCGCAGAGAATATCCTGTGTGAGGGGATTGAACTGAAGGCGCTGGCTGTGGGCACAAGACTGCGGATCGGCAGTGCTCTGTGCGAAGTCACGCAGATCGGGAAGGAATGTCATGCCGACTGCGCGATCAGACGGCAGGCGGGTGACTGCGTGATGCCGCGGGAAGGCGTTTTCGCGGCGGTACTCGAAGGCGGGACGGCAAGAGCCGGCGACAGGATCATGATCGAATAGAAATAAAGAACGGCTTCTCATCCGAGAAGCCGTTCTGCGTTATCAGAAAGGATGTTTGCAAGCTCATCCTGTGAAAGGGGGAGCTTTTTGAAAAAGTCCAGGCTCTGCCTCTGATCCGACCACGGGGAATCCGTGCCGAACAGCACATGGTCACTACCGAAAGCGCGGATGATCTTTACGGTCTCCGCCGCGTCCAGCATGGAAGTGTTTTTATCATCCCAGTAGCCGTCATCAAGCGGCGGGAATTCCTCTGTGGAGAAGGCCGTATCGATATAGGCGCCGGTATCGGACAGCAGCTCAGGCACTTCATCCCAGTTCCGCCAGCCGCCCATGTGGGCAAGCACAAATTTGAACGGTCCGATCTCTTCGCAGACATGCCGGCACATAGGAGGAGAACAGTGTTCCACACCGGGGAAACCGATATCAAAACCGGCATGGGTGACCACGATCAGATCCAGTTCCGCAGCCCGCGCGAATATACGAAGATAGGAGATATCGTCTATATCTACCCCCTGGTAAACGGGATGGAGCTTGAATCCCTGCAGACCAAGTTCTCTCATTCTCGAAAGCTCATTCCTCCAGCCGTCATAATCCGGATGCATGGCGCCGAAGGAAAGCAGCCGCGGTTTCCCGCTGCCGGGATCTGCGTATTTTTCATTCAGTATCGCAGCCGAATCATTCAGTTTTTCCACCTGCCTTGCCGCAGTTGCGACGGGAAGCAGGACAGAGCGGCCGATCCCTGCGTCTTCCATGGAAGCAAGAAGCGATGCTGCGGAAGCATCCAGAAACGGCCTGATATGTGCAGCGCGGCTGAGCTTGTCAATGGCTGCAGCCGCGATCCTGTCGGGAAATATGTGTGTATGGAAGTCTGTGATCATGAAAATACCTGCATGGTTTATTTTATGGATGCCCGGGGAGACATTCCTCTGGAAATGAACAGGGAGCGGTATGCCTTTCTTCTGGAACGGGGGACTGTCACCCGAACAGATGCCGGCACTTTATAAAACGCTTTTTCCCCGAGACGTTTACTGTTCAGTTTTGTGGTTTTTACCGTCAGCTTTTTCAGGCCGGTGCATTCATAGAAGGCGAAAAAATCAATCTTTTTTACTTTTGCCGGAATCGTGATGGAACGGAGCTTCCTGCAGCGTTCAAAAGCATGGGCGCCGATAAAAGTTACTTTTTTTCCAATGGTTATCTTTTTCAGACGATAGCAATTATAAAATGCTGCATTGCCGATTTTTTTCAGGCCGCCGCCGCCTTTTACTTCGGTAAGACGCGGACAGTCGCTGAACGAGTTGATGCCTATGGAGGTCACGGAATCAGGGATCTTTACAGAACGCAGTTTGTCAAGGAAGGAAAACGCGGTTTCACCGATCGTTTTGAGCGAGTCCGGCAGACTGATCGATCGCAGTTCCCGGCATCTGTCGAATGCGCCGTCCTCAATCTTTGTTACTCCGTCAGGAACCGTGATGTTTTTCAGTGAATAACAAAAACAGAAAGAACACACGCCTATTGTCTTCAGCCCCTGGTTTAATTGAACCGTTTTCAGAGAATAACAGTCGCAAAAAGCATAATCCCCTATTTTTTCGATCTTTCCGGGGATCGTGATCGTCTTCAGTTCGCCGCAGCCGTGAAATGCGTAATCATCCAGACGGCTGACGGAATCGGGGATCGTTATTTCGGGCAGGACCGTACAATCGGAGAAAGCTGCCCGGCCGATTTCCGTTAAGGTGGAAGGGAGTTCCACCTCAGTCAGCTGCTGATAATTGTAGAACGAACTGGCTCCGACCTTTGTGATGCCTTCTTCAATGATGACTTTCCGGACCCGATTGTGGTCCCACGGAGGCCTTTTTGGAGTCCCTTCACGTTCCATAAGACTCCGGGCTTCATAATCCGGCATGGCGCCGGTACCGCTGATGGTGAGGACTCTGTCATCGGATACGGACCAGCTGATGCCGCCCACCTTCCCGGACACTTCGGCACGTACATTTACCGGCAACAGAATGAACAGCAGCATCACTGCGGCAGCAGTAAATAATCGTACATGTTTCATGGATTCTTCCTCCTTTAATGAAAAAGGGGATCTGTGCCCTGCACAGATCCCCTTTTTTCTGTTGGAAATCAGTTCTCTTCCAGTGCTCTGCGCTTCGGAACCAGTACTTTTTCATTGTAGCATGCGAAGGCGCTTTCCACAATCGCTTTATCCGGCTTCGCTGTAAAGACGGATACGATCGGGACGATCACGAGTCCGGCCAGCATGCAGAACGCACCGGCGTTGATCGGAGACTGAAGAACAACGGGGAAGCTCGGTCTGACCAGCATGTTGGCCAGCATGACCACAGTCGAGAAAATGAAGCTTACCCAGCAGGCTGCAGGAGAAGCGCCTTTCCAGTACAGGCCATACAGGAACGGAGCGATGAATGCGCCGGCAAGCGCGCCCCACGAAACGCCCATCAGCTGCGCGATGAAGGTGACGTTCGACTTGTACTGAATGATCGCGATGACGACAGAGATCGCAACGAATACGACGATCAGCCAGCGCATGATCAGAACCTGACGTTTTTCATCCATTTCCTTTACGACACGGCCTTTCAGCAGGTCCAGCGTCAGGGTGGAACTGGAGGTCAGGACCAGCGAAGACAGTGTGGACATGGAAGCCGAGAGGACCAGGATCACGACCAGCGCGATCAGGATATCCGGAAGACCGGAGAGCATGGTCGGGATGACTGAGTCGAATCCGTTCGCGGCAATATCGATCTTATCCGAGAACAGACGGCCGAATCCGCCCAGGAAGTAACATCCTCCTGCTACGACAAAGGCGAAAAAGGTGGAAACGACAGTACCGGTGGCGATGGATTTCTCACTCTTGATCGCATAGAATTTCTGCACCATCTGCGGCAGGCCCCAGGTGCCGAGCGAAGTCAGGATAACGACGCAGAGCAGGTTGAAGGGATCCGGGCCGAAGAAGGAATTGAAGACGCCGGGGGTAGCGGAAACGGTCTCGTCTGTGACCTGTGCGAGTCCGTCGAGCGCGGCCAGGAAGCCGCCCTGGCTCTTCAGCACGGCAAAGATGATCGCACAGATGCCGAAAAGCATAATGATTCCCTGGACAAAATCGTTGATGGCGGTAGCCATGTAGCCGCCGGCAATGACATAGATGCCGGTCAGAACGGCCATGACGATCACACAGACGGAGTAATCAATGTTGAAAGCCATTCCGAACAGTCTGGAAAGACCGTTGTACAGAGAAGCCGTGTAGGGAATCAGGAAAATGAATGTGATGATGGATGCGGCTATTTTCAGCGCAGGGCTGTTGTAGCGGGCTTCGAAGAACTGCGGCATGGTCGCGGAATCCAGATGCTGCGTCATGATGCGGGTCCTTCTGCCGAGGATGACCCATGCAAGGAGAGAACCGATCAGCGCGTTGCCGATGCCGACCCACGTGGATGCGATGCCGTACTTCCAGCCGAACTG
>DFKM01000013.1 GCA_002373555.1 Lachnospiraceae bacterium UBA3645 | reverse complement strand
GCTTCATCGATCACAGGGTTCGCATCCGGGCTCATGTCATACTGTCCTGCCCAGGATCTTACGACTCTCAGATTCCTGAGCACAGGCAGTGTCTCGCACATAATACCGCAGGTGGCCTCCAGGACCTGCCAGCTGGTATTGAAGTTGTGACTGGGAGCCTCTTTCGGTCCGATTCCCATAACAAAGCTGCCGTGCGGCGTCTGCTGGCAATAGTAGTTATGCGAGAAGGACATGACCATGCAGTCAATCAGCGGAGCAACGGGCTCTGTGACCAGCGCCTGATGGCGCTCCGGATATACCGGGATGTCCTCTCCCACCATTTTAGCCAGTTCGGGAGCCCATCCGTTTGCACAGTTCACAACAAGTTTTGCCTCAACATAGCCCTTTGTTGTCTCTACGCCCGCGATCTTTCCGCCTTCGGTCCTGAAACCGACGGCTTCGCAGAAAGTCTCTATCTCAACGCCCATCTTTCTTGCACCGTAGGCATAGGCCTGCGTCGTCTGGAAAGGATTGGCATGTCCGTCCGCCTGGCAGAAGGTTCCGCCGGTAACGCCGTCCATATTCAGATAAGGAACTTTCTCCTTCATCTCCTTCGGCGTCAGCTCATAGGCATCGATTCCCAGCCTGTGCTGCACTTCCAGATTCTTACGGAACTGGATCATTTCCTTATCGGTATAGGCTACGAGCAGATATCCGCCCTGGTGAAGTTCGATACTTCTGGGATAGCCGGTATACTCTTCCATATGCTCGAAAAGATGTGTGCTCTCAAGAGCGATCGTGGCATTGAGTTCGGATCCCCACTGCTGTCTGATGCCGGCGCCGCAGCGTCCGGTGGCACCGGAGGTGAGGAATCTCTTCTCGATCAGAAGGATATCCCTGATGCCGCGCTTCGCAAGCTCAAAGGCGGTTGCAGTGCCGACGATACCGCCGCCGATCACGACGACTTCATAGGATTTTTTCATTCTGCGCCGCCCCCTTTCTTACCTTCTTCATAAGCGTCGGCCAGAGCGCCCATGGAAATGGGTTTCGTCGGAGGCCGGAATGTAGGCATCAGCACTTCCTCCATGGGAACGCCGAAGGCTCTGGAAAGCTCCTGCGCGATGAGCAGCCTGCAGGTCCTTCCCTGGCAGGGGCCCATGCCCGCACGGGTAACACGTTTGATGTCATCGATCGTCTGATATCCCTGCTCGATGCACTCCAGGATCATCTCACGGGTGATATCTTCACAGCGACATATAATAATATCTTTATTTGCCATCACGATACCCTCCCGCTTTGATATTTCTGACTTCCATGGCAAGTTCCTTCGGGACTTCCAGGGTGATCATGTAGGTCATGTTCTTCTTGCCGCCGGATACCGCACGGAGTACGGGGAACCAGCCAAGCTCCTCGCCGGCACGGTTCAGGCCGCAGGCAAGCTGGCCTTTTTCCGGTACGGGGATATATTCGAAGGGGAATGTGACCGCGGCTGTATCTTCGCTCTGTGTCATATCGACAACAAAGATGGCAAGACCGGGGCACTTGGAAACGCACAGGCGGCAGCCGATGCATTTGTCAGGGTCGACCTTCGGTGTTGCATTGATATCGGGTTCCATGGAGATCGCATGATGCGGACATGCAGCAACGCAGGGGTTGCAGGCGATCTGCTGGAAGCATTCGGTAATGGCGATCGGGCCTTTCGCAAGCCTTTCTTCACTCGGCAGTACCTTTGCCAGATCTTCTGCCGTCGGGATTCCGTCTCTGATCAACATACCGCCTCACCTCTTTTCTGCTCTACTTTCGCGATGCCGGCACGGATCTTTCCGCCCATCGGGCCGGAACGGAGTTCCACGAGCTCAGCCTTCGCTGCTTCCACTTCCTTCTCGGAATTTTCAACATCATAACCGAGCGCTGCCGCAACGGCATAGCCGGCCAGTCTTCCCTCGACCATGGCGGAGGATGCTTCCTCAATACCGGAAACATCACCTGCGCAATAAATGCCTTCCACAGTCGTCATCAGGTTCTCATCCACGATCGGCACATGACCGGAGAGTTCTCTCACGAATTCACAGCGGCAGCCGGCCTGCCAGGCGAGTTCTGCAAGCGGGGTAAGACCAACGGCAAGACAGAGCGTGTCACAGGGACAGTCGACTTCCGTACCGGGGATCTGATTCCACTTCTCATCCAGCTGGCAGAGGATCACGCCCTCAAGTTTACCGTCGCCGTATGCTTCCTTCACGGTCCATCCCGTCATGATCGGGACACCGGCTCTGCGGAGCTTGCTGGCATGGACCAGGAAACCGCCGATACCCGGCGCCGCTTCCACGACACATTTTACATTGACGCCGGCCTGCAGCATCTGATAGGAAACGATCAGACCGATATTGCCCGCGCCGACCATGACCACATTGTCGGCAGGCTTTACGCCGGAGACATTCATCAGTGTCTGTACGGCACCTGCGCCATAAATGCCGGGCAGGTCATTGTTCGGGAAG
Source organism: Lachnospiraceae bacterium UBA3645 (assembly GCA_002373555.1). Taxonomy (GTDB): domain Bacteria; phylum Bacillota; class Clostridia; order Lachnospirales; family Lachnospiraceae; genus UBA3305. Next base: position 11,669 of record DFKM01000013.1, on the reverse strand, counting down.
GTGAGGAATTTCTCTGCCGCACCGGTCGCGATGATCGTCTTCACCGGGCGGAATTTCAGATGCTTCTCATCATGCAGGACGGTCACGATCCCGTCTTCGTACATGCCAAGCACAGTCGCTTCCGTCATCAGTTCGATATTCGGATGGGCGCAGATCTGCTCTACCAGCATCGCGCCGATCTGGATCCCGCGGTCGCCGGCATACTGACGCTCGGATCCGAAGAATTTGTGGGTCTGCTTGACAAGCTGACCGCCGGGGGTATCGTCTCTTTCCAGCAGCAGTACATGCGCGCCGGCATCCGCTGCCGCTTTCGCCGCGCAAAGCCCTGCCGGGCCTCCGCCGATCACAAGGACTTCCACGTCTCTGATCATTCTTTTACGACCCCCTTTCCCTGCTGTTCCTCAACTACCATGCCCTGCTTCAGCTTCGTGACGCATACACGCACATTGGGTTCGCCGTCAACGGTCATGAAACAGGATGAACAGTTGCCGATCGCACAGAAAAGACCTCTGGGTCTGTGCAGGTTCTGGCTGTGGCCGAGCTCACGCACGCCCGCCGCATGAAGAGCAGCTGCGATCGTCTCATGAGTATAGCCTTCCATTTCCTGTCCGTTAAAGAGAAACGTTACCTTTTCTCCACGGTCGAACTGCAGGATCGGATGCTCGTTGATTCTCATGCTCCTTCACTCCTTTTCCATAGTTTCGTTATTCATTATCCCGTTGGTTCCGGGGATATTTTCCTTTGCTTTTTTCCGGTACTGATTCGGCGTGATGCCTTCCACTTCCCGGAAGGCCCTTGTAAAGGACGAACTGTTCACATAACCGACCTGCATCGCGACGTCGATGATCCTGTATTTCGTTGTCGCCAGGATCTCCTTCGCCTTGTCGATCCGGACCATCCGGAGATAATCGCTCGGCAGGCAGCCGACCTTTTTCTTGAACCACTCGGTAAAATAAGAGATGTTGTAATTCTCCAGTTCGGCGAGTTCCTTCATGCTGATATCGGAAGAATAATTCTCTTCGATATAGGCCAGTGAAGGAAGACGCCCCTGTTCGACCAGCTTGTCATAGAGATAATAGAACAGATACCGCAGGGATTCGTTCCTCTGTGTCCGGCGCATGCTCTCCTTTTTGATCAGCGCGATGAGGGGTTCCAGGTCTTCGTCGATATTGATCAGACTGTTCTCGGTCAGAAAGATCAGATCCGCCGATTTGATCATCTCCGGCGGAATATTCAACGTCAGCGCCTGTCCGTCACAGCTGTATTCATGGACAACGGCCGGCGGCACGAAGCCCAGCTGTCCCGTCCTGATATAATTGTCATGTGCATCGAACTTCACATGGAAGGTTCCGCTCACCGGAATTATGATATGCGCGTGCGGATGCGTGTGCACCCTGGTCTCGTCCGGCATGTCATAATGAAAGCCTGATATTACGGTCATGACACATCACCTCACAAACAAGATTTTAGCATAATTATAGCACCCAGATATGCAGAATTCCAGAGCGTCTTGTACATTTGTTATGATTTTTTCAAAAATTTAAGCCAGACCGTCATGAATTTAACGATCTGGCTTATATTTTCAGATATTTAGGCAGAATTGTGTCTGCATTTCAGCACGAAGTTTATATTCCGGTTCAGTTCCAGAAATCTGTATCCACTTTTACGCCGCCGTCTCTCTTCGCGTTGAACACGGGATTCCTGCCGGCTTTTTTCTGCTCCATATAATTGTCCAGTGCCTTATAGGCAACGCTGCCCAGGACGATACAGACAGGAATATTGATCCCGGCCAGGATGCACTGACAGATATCCGCGATATCCCATGCCGTGCCGAAGGAAAGAATGGCGCCGATGAAGATCAGGAAAGCGCCGAAAATACGGACGCCGTTCATAAACATGGCCGACGGTTTCCTGCCGAGCAGGTAAGCGAAGCAGTTCTCAATATAATAGAAGTTTCCGAGCAGGGTGGTGAAAGCGAACAATACCATGGCCACCGCGATGAAAACCGGGCCGATGCTTCCGAAGGTCTGGGAAAGCGCTGCCTGAATGTACGGTGCGCCCGCCAGATCGGCATTCGGCTCCACGCCGGAGCAGAGGCTCATGAACGCGGTCGCTGTGCAGAGAAGCAGGGTGTCGATAAAAACGGAAAGCATCTGGACCAGTCCCTGCTTCGCGGGATGGGATACATCCGCGGCAGCCGCGGCGTTTGGTGCGGAACCGATACCGGCTTCGTTCGAATACAGGCCGCGCTTGAAGCCCATCATCAGACAGGAGCCCATGAAGCCGCCGAAAATCGCCTTGAAGTCAAATGCATCCGCGAAGATCATGCCGAACATATGCGGAATGTTGCCGATGTTCAGGACCAGCGCGATCAGCGCAAGGATCACATACATCACGCCCATGACCGGAACCAGGATTCCGGTGATCTGCACGATTCTCCTGCCGCCGCCGAGCAGGCAGTAAAGGGATACCAGTGCGATAATACAGCCGATGATGAGGGGCGTCATTTTCGGATCATAGAAGGAAAATCCGCTGAAAGAAGACTGCAGATTATAGGAGGCCAGCATGTTGTAGCCTACACCGTAGGTGAAGATCAGGGCAATGCAGAAGATGATGGCCAGCGGTCTGGAATGCAGGGCTGCTTCGATATAGTATGCCGGGCCGCCGTAGGAGCCGCCGTCCGGATCCTTTTTCTTGTAGACCTGGGCCAGTGTGGATTCCACAAAGGCGGAAGCACCGCCGAAGATCGCCGTCACCCACATCCAGAATACGGCGCCGGGACCGCCGACGCAGATGGCTGTCGACACACCGATGATATTGCCGGTGCCGACGCGGGAAGCGGTCGAGATCATCAGCGCGCCGAATGAGGAGATCGACTTCTCATCCTCTGGTTTTTCCATCACGACGCGGATCGATTCGCCGAACAGCCGGAACTGGGGCAGCTTGGTACGGATCGTAAAATAAAGACCGCCGAAGAACAACAGACAGGCCAGCGGCCAACCGGTAAGGTACAGCAGGAAATTATAGATTGCGCTCATTTTTCTCCTCCTTGAGATTGATGATATTTGAGTTGCAATGACTATAAACTGATCTTGCCTGTTATAGTCTGTGATCAGGTTCTTTTTTCAGTGTGTTCTACCAGATGCCTTTGCCGGCATCGAACACATGCAGCCGGAGTTCCTTCGAAAGATATTCCAGCATGTTCGCACCGCCGATGCTGTTCCCCTTCTCATCCAGTGACGGGCCGTAAATGCCGATTCCCATCCGGTCTGTCACACAGGACATGATGCCGCCGCCGACACCGCTCTTGGAGGGAATGCCGACCCGGACGGCCATTTCGCCGGATCTGTCATACATGCCGCAGGTGAACATGAGCGTCTGGACAACGCGAACGGTATTGGCGGAGAGCACTCTCTCCTCCGTATCCGGGATCACGCCGCCTGCCGCCAGCACCTGCCCGAGCCCGGCCAGCGATCTCGCGGTTACGCTCAGCGAACACATGCGGATATAAAGATCCACAGCGGAAAGCACATCTCCGTGGAGCACGCCCTTGCTCTTTAAGAGATATCCGATCGCTCGGTTCCGGTCTCCCGTGACCGATTCGGAATGATACACATCGAAATCCATCGTGATCTCATCATCCTGGCAGAGTTTCCTCGAGAACGCCAGCAGCTCGTCGAAATCACATACCGGCGCCAGAAGTCCGATCACATCGATCGCGCCGGCGTTGATCATCGGATTGTAAGGACGGTTGCTGGCAGTATCGAGCTTCAGGATCGAATTGAAGGCATCACCCGAAGGCTCCATCATTACATGGGAAAACACTTCATCATAGCCGAGTTTTTCCAGCGCCATCGCCAGCGTGATCACTTTTGAGATACTCTGGATCGTGAACCGGTGGGAAACATCCCCGAACTCGATCATTTCCCCGGACAGTGTCTTGATGCAGATCCCCAGATAGACCGGATTTGCTTTCGACAGTTCGGGTATATAATCCGCCACTTTCCCGTTCAGCAGGAATCCCCTTCCGTACAGCCATGCCTGTCTTGTTATTTCATCAAGCATCTTCTTTCCTCCTTATGCCGCATCCGGCACAATCCACTGTCATGTGCACACACTATATTTATAACAAAAACCAGAGAAAATGTATAATTCGGATTACTTATATACATTATTCGAAACATAAATAACAAAAGATAAAAATAGTTGGAAAGAAAACCTGTAAAATGTTAAAATACAGGCAAGCGATCGATCATTCTGTCTTTCGGAAGGAGAAAACGAATGGACGCCAACAACATCAAGTATTTTGTCGCTGTCGCCAGATACGGTTCGATCAATCATGCAGCAAAAGCGATGTTCATCTCACAGCCCCAGCTCAGCCATATCATCAAAGGTCTGGAGGAAGAAACCGGACTGACGCTGTTCCAGCGCACCAGACACGGCACGCAGCTGACAAAGCAGGGGAAGGAATTCCTGACGCACTGCGAGGTAATCCTGCAGGAAATGGAGAACCTGAAGCATTATATCGCTTCCTCCAGGGATGAAACGAGCCGTCTTTCCGTCAGCATGACCAGATTTTCCCATACATCCGAATGTTTCAATGAGATCTGTGCCAAATACCAGGACCGGAGCCGTTTTTCCTACAAGCTCAGGGAGGACGCTGCCGAGGGTGTGATCGGGGATGTCGCAGAACGGCTTTCCAGCATCGGCGTGATCCATTTTTCTTCCGCAGACTCCGATATGATGCTCCGGAACCTGCAGAATAAACAGCTGACATTCATCCCTCTCGCGACGTTCCGGCCGTACGTATGTCTTTCCGCGCATCATGAGATCATGCAGCGCCTGCTGCAGCAGGATCACGGCGCTTCCGGCATTGAGATCGAGATGCTTGCCGATTACGGCTTTGTTCGCTATATCGACCAGTATGAGGATTTCATTTACCATATCGCCACGGAAAGCGGTCTTGTGGATCTGAATGAATCGCAGAAAGTGATCTATGTCAACGACAGACAGGCGCAGATGCGCCTGATCTCCCGGACCAATTTCTATACCATCGGGATCGTCGACTTCGCAGGCCAGAATCCGCTTTATAACGTAATCTCCGTACCGCTCCTGCACTGTTCGGAGCATCTGAAATTCGGGATCATCACCAGGAAAGACACGAAGCTGAGCGATATCGAGACAGATTTTATCGATTATGTGAGAGCGCACTACGCCAGCCTTCAGGACAAGGAAGAGCAGTCTCATTCCGCAAAGAACTGACGGCCCTGAAAATGCAGTAAAATCCCGCGGCAGCCCTTCCGGACCGCCGCGGGATTTCTTATTCTGTACGGAAACGGATCACCTGCACCTCGTAAGGCCGCAGAACATTGCCTTCCGGCTTCCCGCTGTAATTATCCAGCATAAGCGTTCCTCTTCTTTTCCGGAACGCCTTCGGCAGCCTGTATCTAACTTCATGCTTCGCGAAGGAGCAGATCACGAGAATGCTCTCCCGCTCCGACCTGCGCTCATAGAGAAAGATCTTCCGGCTGCGATGCCGGTATTCCCGATAAGATCCGAACAGGAGCGTATCGCTTCCCTTTCGCAGGGCAATGCATTTCCGGTAGAAGTTCAGGATACTGTCCGGGTCCTTCTCCTCTTCCGCTGCGTTGATCTTCCGGTAATTGGGGTTCAGCGTGAACCAGGGCATGGCTGTCGAGAAGCCGGCATGCTTCGCTCTGCTCCACTGCATGGACGTCCGTGCGGAATCCCGGCTGGCTCTGTACACCCTGCGCAGTCTGTTCTCGGCACTGTCGCGCTGATGAAACGTGTGGTAGAAATTGACCGAAGCCACATCCAGATACTCTTCGATCGTCCGCAGACGGATATTCGTCATTCCGATCTCCTGCCCCTGGTAGATGAAAGGCGTGCCCTGCTGGAACATATAGCAGGCCGCCAGCATCTTGCCGGATTCCTTCCAGAATTTCAGGCTTCCGTAACGGTTGATGATCCTTGGATGGTCATGATTTTCCAGATACAGCGCGTTCCAGGCTTTCCCGGCAAGCTTTGTCTGCCATTTCGTGCAGGCGCGCTTGTACTTCCTGAGCAGGAAGCGGTGATGGACATACTCTGTCAGGATGCAGTCCGCCATCATGGTATCGAACTGGATCATCATATCGAGCACGCGATCTTCACCGCTGATATATGTAAGCGCTGTCTTTACGGGCGTAAACGGTGCCTCGCCGATCTGGATCGCGCCGTATTCATCCGCTACATCCCGGAATTCCCGCAGATACTTCATGAGATTCGGACCGTCCTTGTAATACGGCAGACCGTTGATCGCGGGAATAAAGGACAGACCGTCCGGCAGCGCGGGATCCTTGGAAATGAAAGTGATCACATCCTCACGGAAGCCGTCCACGCCCATTTCCAGCCAGAAGCGCATGATGGATTTCACCTCTTCCCGCACTCTGGGATTATCCATGTTCAGATCCGGCTGCTTCTTCGCGAAAACATGCAGATAGTATTCTCTGCGCTGTTCATTGTACTCCCATGCCTGTCCCTCGAACTGGCTGAACCAGTTGTTCGGCGGGATCCTGTATCCGTTCTTCGTGAACTTCGGTTTCCGCCAGATGTAATAATCGCCGTACGGGCCTTTCGGATCCCGGCAGCTCTCCCGGAACCAGGGATGCTCATCCGAAGTATGATTGATCACCAGATCCAGGATCACGATCAGGCCGAGTTCGTGCGCCCGGTCCAGGACCTTCCGGAACTGTTCGAGCGTACCGTAATCGGGATGAATGTTTTTATAATCGGAAATATCATAGCCGTAGTCCGCATTCGGCGAAGGATAGATCGGGGAGAACCAGATCCCGTCCACGCCGAGACTTTTGATGTAATCCAGCTTGTCATAGACCCCGTACAGATCGCCGATTCCGTCGCCGTTGCCGTCGCAGAAGCTGCGGATCCAGATCTGATAGAGGGACATCCTGCGGAAATCCGGACGTTTTCTGAGCTCCGGCGCCATTGCAAAATCACTTCCTTTTCTGACATCTTTTTATTGTATTATGAGCAAAAGTGTAATAAAATTATACAAGACCGCAGGCCGGTCACACAATATTGAAACGGAGGTGCCGCATGTACAAACTTTGGGAAACACTCGGAGAGCTGAAAAAAATGAAATGGGTGGAACTCTCCCACTCCCTCAACAATGACAGTCCCTACTGGAGCGGAATCCCGGACGGATCCGTGGAGCTGGATAAAGTCGTATTCGACTGGGGCAATCCCATGCTGGAATGCCTGATCCAGACCTTCAAATTCCCCGGACAGTTCGGTACGCATATCGACTTCCCCGGTCATTTCATCAAGGATGCACCGCTCTCGGAAAGCTACGGCGTGACAGATGCCGCATTTCCGCTCTGTGTGATCGATATCACGGATAAAGTCGCGGCGGATCCCTGCTATGCGGTGCAGGTCAGTGATATCCTGGCCTATGAAGAGAAATACGGTCCGATCCCGGACGGCGCTTTCGTAGCGCTCCGGACAGACTGGTATAAGAACTGGCCGGATATGGACGCCCTTTCCGGCATCGCCGAAGACGGCAGTGAGAATTTCCCCGGCTGGTCTCTTGATGCACTGAAATATATCTATGAGACCCGTTCTGCAGCCGCGAACGGCCATGAAGCACTGGACACGGATGCTTCCGCCGAAGCTGCCAAAGCCGGCGATCTGGCCTGCGAACGTTATGTCCTGGCAAAAGGAAAACTGCAGATCGAGGTGCTCCGCAATCTGGATCAGGTCGCACCCGCCGGCGCGATCCTGTTCGCAGCATGGCCGCGGATCGAAGGCGCCACCGGCCTGCCCGTCCGTGTCTGGGCCGTTACCGAATGACCGGATGAATCTGCCGTATCAGACGGCTGCGGAGACAATGCGCTCTGCAGCCGTTTTTTCATTGCTCTTCCTTCAGTTTTTCGAGATTCATCTGCGCCGAGACCTGATCCGCCTGCGCTTCCATATAGCGGCTGAGCTTTTCCGTACTCTTCTTCTGCAGTTCTTCCGCATCCGCCGCACGCTCTTCCATGAACTTCTCGAGCCTTTCCGTGTGCTTCTTTATATTTTCCTGCGCTTCGGCCTTCTTCCGGTCCATATATTCCCCGGCGTGCTCTCCGGCTTCCTCCAGATTGGCCTTCAGCTTTTCAAAGAACTTTTCGGTGTTCTCTTCTGCTTCCTGGATATTTTCCATCATACCGACAGCGGAATCCCTGAAATCATCAAAGATCGCCTTTCGGATCTGCCGCTGTCTTTCCTGCTCTTCCATATTGTGAGCCGTCAGCGCGACCATGTAATCCGTCGGCAGCTTTTTCCGGACAAAGGCGCCCTTCTTCTTTTCTTCCAAGACCCACTGATAGCGGTCATACGCATCCGCGACACAGGTCTCCCAGGAAAGATAGATCTCATCCATCGCATGCTGACCGACATCATGCAGATGATCCAGGTCCTTCGAGACCGTTTTCAGAAGCGCCGCCATCGATTCGGCGGTTTCCTGAATAATAAAGCCGTTCCGGTTATCCGTGATCCCTTCTGCTGCGCAGGAATCTTCGATCAGCACGCTGGCAAGACCGCAGGCAGCCGCTTCACGCACAACGAGCCCGTTCGTGTCAAAGGTGGACGGGAACAGGAACAGATCCGCCCGGCAGTTCCACGCGCGCAGCACATTTCTGTCATAGACCGGCCCGGTGAAGATACATTTTCCGGGAGAATGCGCCGTATCCAGAAGATCCAGATCGGAAGCCATCTTTTCAAGCAGTTCCCTGTCCGGTCCCTTGCCGATCAGCACCATCCGGAAATCCTGCCCGGCATCCGAGAGCTGACGCAGCGCTTCCAGGATCAGCGGGATATTCTTATACGTCATCATTCTGCCGACGAACAGAAAGACCGGAATGCCTTCGGGAAGATCATATCCGGCAGTAGCGGCAGCAATTTCAGCCTCGCTGACTCTTCCCTTTGCGAAATCGACGCCGTTGTTCACGACGCGGTAATCGCCCTGGAAACCGAGGGTTTTCAGGCTCTCGCCGGCGCCGCGGCTGACGACCCAGATATCGTCGCAGGCCTCGATATTGCTGACCATGGCTTTGATTCCCTGCTTCGCGATCGCTTTTACACGCAGGAAACGTTCGATATCTATGTCATATTTCGTATGATACGTGAAAACGATGGGGGCTTCGGTCTCCTCCCGCAGCAGACGGGCGATCACGGTCGCTGAGGCGGGACAGTGTGAGTGGATGATATCCGGTGCGAAGGCCGCCATCTGCTGCACTTCCCGGCCCGCAAAAGGATTGCCGGTGCGGTAGCCGTTCGTCATGGCCGCCGTATCAAAGCTCTGATAGGGAATCACTTTATAAGGATAGGAAGTGTAATCGGCATCCGGATACCGGGGCGTGCCGATCATCACCTGCGCGCCGTGATCCTTCATCAGGTAATCCGCATAGTTCATGATCACATTGACGACACCGTCGATCACAGGCGGAAAGGAATCGTTCAAAAGACAGACATTCATGTGATCCTCCGATCACCGGACTGTGTCCGGAAAGTGCTGATATAGAAAAAACCACGTGAAAACGTGGTTTCGCGAAGCGGATGACGGGAATCGAACCCGCCTCCTCAGCTTGGGAAGCTGATATTCTACCGATGAACTACATCCGCAGCTGCCCCTATAGTATCTTCCTTTTTCGCCAATTTGTCAAGAGAAATCAGACAAACGCTGTTTTCAGACCGTCGGGAAATATGGTACACTAAACGCTGAACCAACTACTACATAAGGATCCCCTATGACTGAAATGACTGACAACAACTCCATACAGCCTAAAAGCGCCGCTGCACCTGACGCCGCTTTTTCCGACCATCTTCTCTCCTGGTATGATGCCAACAGGCGTTCCCTGCCCTGGCGGGACGATCCGTCGCCTTATCACGTCTGGCTCTCGGAGATCATGCTGCAGCAGACACGTGTGGAAGCCGTAAAGAGCTACTATGCCCGGTTTCTCTCGGAACTGCCCGACATCGCGTCTCTCGCCGCTGCGGATGAAGATCTGTATATGAAGCTCTGGGAAGGCCTCGGCTATTACTCGCGCGTGCGCAATCTTCATGCCGGCGCCGTCATGGTAACGGAGCAGTACGGCGGACAGATGCCGCAGACTGCTTCCGAACTGCAGAAGATCCCCGGGATCGGCAGTTATACGGCAGCCGCCATCGCCTCGATCGCATTCGGCGAATGCATTCCCGCTATTGACGGCAATCTGCTGCGGATCTTTGCCAGACTCTCCTGTTATCCGGAAAGTATCCGGGAGGAGAAAGCGAAGAAAGCAGCCGCAGAGTTTTTCCGGAGCAGGATGGCCTGCAGCACAGCAGACCGGCCGGGCGATTTCAACCAGGCGCTGATGGATCTGGGCGCGTGCGTCTGCGTGCCAAACGGCGTCCCCCAGTGCGAAGCGTGCCCCTGGCAGGCCCATTGCCATGCAAAAGCAAACGGTCTGTGTCAGGAGCTCCCTTATACCGCGCCAAAAGCCGCGCGCTCCATTGAACACAAGACCGTATTTCTCATCTATTATCAGGGGAAGCTCGCCCTGCGCCGGCGCGCCGACAGCGGCCTTCTTGCCGGGCTTTATGAATACCCCAACGCGGACGGTACGCTGACCGCCTCCGAAGTCTCCGACTATCTCCGCACCCTCGGGTTTTCCGCCGTGCAGGCTCATCCACTTCCTGCGGCGAAGCACATCTTCAGCCACAAGGAATGGCACATGACCGGCTGGGAGATCCTGGCCGACGAATGGGAGGAATTCACTTCCGGAAAACCGCGGAAGCATGAGCTGTTCCTCGCCTCCTCTGCCGACCTGCGCGATGTCTACTCCATCCCATCCGCCTTCGCGAAGTACACCGCGCAGATCCGGATGGATTATCTGGAGTGAATGCCGCCGCAGCTTGTGAAACAATTCCGCCGCCGGTATTGTACCAATATGCAAGTTCATACTATAATCAGACTATGACATTCGATATCCATACAAGGAGGAAAAGCCAAGGGCATTGTCAGTTATACTGTGAAGAACACAAATGCATAATCACTATCACAGCCACTGACTCCGGAGGCAAGAACTATCTGAAGAAATCTGTCAAAAGTCAATTACCGTAAAAATAAAGTAGTTATGGGATTAATTATTGACGGATATGTTGACTGGCGATATGTAATATAATAGATAAAGTTATCGGATGCAGCGAAAGGCCCCGGACATGAAAAACAAACAGAAAATCATAATTGCATTACTGAGTGTCGCTGTAGTTGTTGCTTTTGCAGCAGTATCTGTTTGCGTACTGCACTTTTCGGAACCTGCGAATACTGCACAGCCTGCATCCGGCGATAATGGGCAGACCTGGGAAGAACAGCTTGATGATTCAGAGCTGATACAATACTTGACAGCCCTCTCTAAAAAGACACGATCCGTAAGCAGACAATCGGCGCTCCATGGAGTGCTGCGCATGTTCTCATCTGCTTCTGTCGACCGGACGCGCGGCCTGGAGACTGCACAGGAGCCGGTTGCAGTAGACGACGCCCCGACGCCTCTGGCCGCACCGGGTGAATCTGAAGAATCACCGGATCAGGCGGAACCGGCAGGAGAAGCCGGCGGCGATGACGGAACCCC
>DFKM01000174.1 GCA_002373555.1 Lachnospiraceae bacterium UBA3645 | reverse complement strand
AATACGTCTTCGAGGTCGCTGAGCAGTACGCCGATCTCCGGATCGATTGCCTGGGCCCGTACGATCCTGTACAGTCTTTCCAGCCTCTCTCCTGCATGCAGGACTTCCGGCGACTTGTTCAGCTTCTCCGTCTCTCCGCCGCTTCTGCGCAGCACGGTTTCCAGCAGCTCGCCTTCTCCGTTCAGTCCCGGCAGATACAGATCAGAGGCTGCATCCCCCGGATCCGCCGTGTTTTCAAGAATCAGACGGTAATACAGCTTACCGCCCACATACTCCTCCGGCACTTCCATCGTCACCTTCAGATCTTCCAGACCGCGCACCCGGATCGGCTCTTCCGTTGCAAACGATGCCTTCACCGGCACCATAAAGTCGGAAAGCATGCCCGCATAATCCGCGGAAAGCGAATATTCTCCCGCTGTATCACCCCGGAGCACCCAGCTGATCGTCTCTGTGGACTGTCCGGCGATCTTATTGACCTCTACAGTTTCAGGATTCGTTCCCACGACCGTCAGTCCTTCCGGCACATGCAGGCGGATCTCATTCTGCAGCAGGCTGAACTCCTCCGAAGAATTGTTCATAATATACAGTCTGACATCAAAGAATTCCTTCAGCGCCGATACGGCGACAGGGATCTCCATGACCACCAGGATATCCTCCTGCGGCCGTGCAATGACATATTTGCCCTGGCCGTCGACCTTCACATCGAGCAGATCGTCATCGTTCCAGTAAACAGTCAGCGTCGCATAATCCAGCTTTACGTTGTACTGTATGACATTGTAATTGTCTGCCGAAGACAGATGCAGGCCTGCAGCTTCGATCTCCTCGGGCGTCATCCGATGGGTTTCGAATTCTCCGCTCACCAGTTCCTGTTCTTTCAGCGCAAATGCTGCTTCCGCGGTCTGCCCGTTCATAAACCGCACAGACTTCTTCGCAGGCAGATAGCCGGACGCGAAAACGCCCACCTGTATAATGCTCTCCGACGCTGCCGCATCGCTGCTGCCGGCGCCGATGTAAGTAAGCTTTCCGGATGCATCCGTCTTCAGGATCTCCTGATCTTCCGCACCCATGCGGATGTAGACCGGTGCATTTGCAAGCGGTATGCCGTCTGTATCCTGTACCGTCACGTTCAGAATACCGGCCTCGTCTCTATTAACGATACGGATCGTCTTCTCCAGTTCAGCCGTCTCCCAGGAATAGCGGCTTGTAACGCTTACACGGACAGTGACTTCCGTCTCCGCAGTTCCCTCCGGCAGCGTATAAATGTGTTCCAGCGTCCTGCTGTCATAGTCATCCAGGTCATACTCTTCCAGACTGACCGGTTCCGTACCGTCACCCCAGTCAACATTCAGAGAGCCCAGCCCTTCTTCCGAAGTGACCTCCGCCAGCGGGAACTTCAGCTTTTCGCCAGAGATCAGGGTCGCGGCAGGCGCCCATCCGATCTGCGGCGGTGCTGTCATCCTGTACCGCCAGACAGTTTCACTACATTCGGAAATATTCCCGACACTGTCATATGCCTTGAGACGGTATAAGAATTCATCATCTTCATTTGGGATCTTTTCATCCGTGTAAACATACGCCGTCTGTCCCGCTTCTGCGGAAATGATCCGGACCAGCGTCTCATCCTCTTCCGCATCCATTGTTCTTCGACGGTACAGTGCGAAGTACGAGACATCTTCTCCTGCAGTCCAGCTGATCTCAGCCCTGCCGGGGTATTCTGCTTCATTCAGCACAACGCTCATGTCTGCAAGCTCCGGCGCTGTCTTGTCCACCGTATAGGTATAAACGTATTTCTCTTCGCCCTGGTTGCCTGCTTTGTCACGCGGGATCAGACGGATATTCACGGCATCTCCGTTTTTATACGCGTCCCAGCTGACAGGCACATTGATCACGGCGACAGGATTCATGTCTTCATCCTTATCCGCCACAACAAAAGTGTTCTCCGCCGCATAAACGGTATCTTCCGCACGCTTCATACCCACGATGACATCATCGATATCCGCATCATCCTTTGCCGTTACCCGCAGATACTGTACGGCCGGTCCGACAGCGCTTCCGTCTGCAGGCTCCACATCCGTAATCGAAGGAATCGAAAGATCATAGACCACTTCACAGACTGCTTTGTATCCATGCTCTTCCGTTTCTGCAGTGATCCTGCAGCGGCCGTTTCCGACAGCCGTGACAAGTCCGTTCTCATCGACCACAGCGACCGTTTCATCGGAGCTGCTCCATCTGACGGCAGGGTTCTCCGCATCTTCCGGCGCCACAGCAGCCGTAAGCTGTTTTGACTCTCCGTTTTCCTTAAAGAAGATCTGCGTCTGATCCAGGCGGATACCTGTGACCTCTGTATATAGTGCCGTTTCATGCATACGGATGACCGCATGGAAATCATCATCCGCATACAGAGCCCGGACGCCGAGGATATAGGTATCTTCCGCCTTGAGTTCCGCATTGACAGAGGCATCGTATCCGGCTGCAGATGTTCCGCTCGCAGAACCGAGCAGCGTTCCTTCCATATCATATAAGGAAATGAACAGGAACGCATCCGCCTGCATGGTATAGAACCGATGCTCTCCGTCATGCGCCGGCTTGAACACGTAATAAACTGTTTCTCCTCTGCTGCCGCTTATATTTTCACTCGTCTCCGGAGCAAGCAGCGGCGCGGATGTCTCGTCAAACCGTTTGATCGTCACCGGATAGGATGCCGTCTGATCCATATACCGGACCGTCACGTCATGCGTACCGGGGACATACTTCCCGGCGGCATTCTGTTCAAATGCAGCATAGTCCAGGGACATTTTCAGGCCCCAGCTGCTCCGTTTGCCGTATTCCAGCGTTTCCTTCGTTCCGTCATCATACCGGATCTGAATGGCCAGACCGGCTGCATCGATCAGGCTATCCAGCTGGGAATAATAGTCCGTCTTTTCCGGCTGCGTAAGCACGCTGATCTTTGTTACGGCAGGCTTTACCGCCGCAGCGACCGAATGTCTCGCGCGCACTGTGCCGTTATTGACGACACTTACAAGATACGGCTGTGCTTCCATTTTCAGTGTATAGTAATGTCTGCTGCCGCCGTCTTCCTTCTCTCCTTCGATCAGCTTCATTTCCGTTCCGGCGTGATTCAGCACCGAAAATGCGGCTTCTGTGGATGTTTCCAGCGTAAACTGATAATACGCTGCCGTCTCCGGCGTGATCTGATAGAGTACTTCTTCCCCGGCACCCGCAGAACTGCTCTGCCCGCCGTTTCCGAGATCTGTCGCCGCGGTCACCTGCAATGTGAATGCATAACTGCCGTAATAGTCCCCGTCTGCTTCCCCGGCCAGCGTAAGGATATAAGTCGTATTTCCCTTCAGGAATACTACGTTCTCCTGCGTCGCTGTGTCTCCGTCCCTGCTCTCTTTCCTCCGGACAGAGGAAGCGTGCTCACCTGCCGCATCAGCAATGCGTGAGACCGCAGCCTCGCATTCTGCCGCATTATACCGGAGCTGGATCCTGTAATAACCGTCTGTTTCCGGCGTGAACCGCAGCTTGCGGCCTGCGTTTCCGTAAATGGAATCGGAGAATGCAGCGCCTGCCGTCACCTCCGAAAGATCCGTGATATCGCGCAGGTACAGATCCATCGTCTGTTCAAAGTCCATATAAGATATGGTAAGGACAGTATTGCTTTCCTGACTCTCCCGGAACCGCAGATCGCCTTTCCTGTTTCCTTCCAGCGTACCGATGACCGGCAGCCCTGTGACAGCGCTTCGTTCACCGTCTTCGATTGTCTCGGTCTGTCCGTCTTCATATTCCACCTGCAGGATCAGGCCGGCCAGCGAAGCTGACGTTTCCGCTGCCGGATAATATTCGGACGCCGGATACTGCGTGATCTCCGCATTTGAAACAGCCGGCAGAGCTTCGATATTCAGCCGGATGTCCAGCGCATCAGACGCTGTATTCGTGATCTTGACGCAGCAGATCTGATCTGCCTCCAGCTGATAGACTGCAGACACCGTCTGCAGTTCATCCGCAGGCTCCTTATCCGTAAATACCGCTTCCATTTCGTCCAGTCCCGCATCCAGAACCGCGAGTTCCGGACGGGACACCGTTTCCGCGTCATACGACAGTGTGAACTTATAGAAGCCTGCCGCGTCGGGCGTGAACCGGTAATACTCCGGTTTCCCGGGCGTGAAGGAATGCTCCATTTCGTCTTCCGCCGGCTCCAGTCCGGCAATATCCCGGACAGTTACAGGCACATCCGTTTTCTTATCCATATACCGGAACCGTACCTGATAGGATTTTTCCACGATATGGCCGTCTGCATCACGCTCCCAGTCGGGCGGCAGGACTTCCATCTGTTCTCTGATCAGGCTGTAGGTTCGCTCCCTGGTACCGTTATATCCAAAGGTAAGTTCTTCTTCTGTTCCGTCATCATACGTGATCTTAAAAAGCAGATCCGAGAAGCCGGCATCGACATGATCCGGAAGCGAACTGCAGAAGATCTCCCCTTCGGTCAGGAGTTCCAGACCTGTCGCTGTCTTGCTCTTCACGACCGTCAGCACGGTCGGATCACTGCAGCCGGTGGTATCCGCCCTGAACCAGAGGCCTTCTTCTCCGGGCCAGAACTCTGCGCAGATATCATCGCCGTTGCCCCTGTCGTCCCAGTCGTCGAAATCGTTATAATCCGTATATCCCTGATCCGGGCTGCCAAAGTACCGGACCGAAGCCCTGCCTGTGCCGCGCGTATTGATATAATAGGATTCCTCCGGATGTTCCGGAACGAACCGGAACCATTGCATTTTCCCGGGTTCAAGTGTGACCGGCACATTTTCTGCGAGCTCCGTCACAGTGACTTTGCGGGTCGGCTCCACGAATACATCAAAGCTGTCCGCCGCCGTCTCTGAATCATAGAAGGTCGTTGTAATGTAGCAGAATGCGCCTTCCTTTACGTACACGGTGTAGACATTGTCCGTATAATCACGATCCATTTCAACAGACTGATAGGAACGGTTCCGGAAATTCGCAGAACCGCCGATCCGCACATCATAGAAGCCTTCCGCCGGTGCGCGGAAACGAACCGCCTTATCGACATACCAGTTACCGCTCGTCTGGTATCCGCCGTCCATGGCCCCGGTATAACTGCCTGTACCGTCCTCCTGCATCCCGATTTCGGGGATGTCTGCAAGGCCCGCGACCTCTACGGGGACCGGCAGGGTAAGACCCATGTAGGACAGCTTAAATTCATAGGAACCCGGCATTAGACGGCCGTCGATATTCACAGGCGTATCCTCCGGGAAGAGGATGCGGAATCTTTCACCGGTCTTGCTGCTCATGTAATTCGGATAGCTGTTCAGTTCCTCGCTTGTTCCGTCACTGTAATTCACGGTAAAGGCAATGGATCCGTCAAGCCCGTATCTTTCCGTATGCGCATCGTTATACCATTTTCCGAGACTGTCGAGCTTATAAAGATAGTTCTGCTTCGGCTTGCGCGTTATCTCCATGGAAACGGCTGTCACGGTCGGTTCAGCGCTTAGTGTATAGGCAGTCTGGCTCTCCCCCTGCAGGATCAGCAGATATTCCGTGCCTGCCGTAAGTTCTGCTTTCAGTGTTCTGTAATATGTACTGTTTTCGCTGTCCCACGCGGACTGTGACGAATACGCCAGCTCCTTTCCCGCGCTGCACAGTCTCAGGCTGCCGTTATACTTTTCCGTATCCAGGCGGAAGGAATAACTGCCGTCCTGTTCCGGCACAACGGCATAGGCAAGAATACTGTCGCGGCTGTAACTGTCGTTATGGACGAGCGGCAGTGTATCCGTGATTTCTTCTGCGAGACCGTTGATCCGCTCTGCCTGCTGCAGCGCAACGGACACCGTATTTCCGGATGCATCCCTGCCGGAGAGAGTCAGCAGACAGGTGCCGGGCTGCAGATATGCATAGAATCTTCCGTTGAACCGGTACACCTGATCATCTTCAACAAATGCGCATCCTTCCATGCCCTGCACGGAAAGACTGGTCAAACGGCCTTTCTTCCTCTGGGAAATACTGCTGTAAACATAGAGTTCTTCGTCTGCAGAGGAAGACACGGTCAGTTCATAGAAGCCGGCCTCCCCGATCTCCGTCTGCAGGATCATCCCTTCGTAGTCCGGCATCGTCTTCTGTACTGTCTCACCGGCAGCAAAGGTCTCCGGTCTCGATACGGACGCGCGGAAATGTACATTTTCCGCGCATTCCGCAGCATGCGCACGGATACGTACCGTCTCTCCCGCAGTCATTTCCTTATAGTATCGTTCCAGAGACTCTTTTCCGCCGTCCGTGCTATCATAAGATGCGCTGCCGCAGGGAATCCAGGAATCGTCCGGGGAAGACACAGATGCATTTTCGCTGTCACAGACCAGCTCCAGTATGTAAATGCCCTCCTCGGCGGGGGTAAACGTCAGGATTTTATCGCCGGTTAGTCCGGCGTCAAACGGTTCATCTTCTGTCAGTTCCTCTGTCAGATCCTCTCCCGCGGTCACATGGATCGTATAGGATGCATGTGCACCGCAGTAGGAAACATCGACCTGATAGTCTCCGGGCAGCAGATACGGATTCGCAGTATCCAGATTTCCGTTCCAATCTCTGGACAGCGTCTCATCATAGACCGGATTCTGAATGGATACGCTCAGTCTCTGATAGGTATAGCTGCTTGGATCGCCGTATACGCCAACGGTTTCCGGGACCGCATTATCCAGCACGGCCGTACCGGTCAGCCCGAGTACGCTGAATCTGTCATACGGGTACACAAACCGCGTCTGCATGCCGCTCACGGAAAGTGAGGTTACAGACGGGATGGAATCCATATGGACAGCAGCTGATGCAGTGCCGTAAAAATCACGGGTGTCACTGATCAGGAGATCGCAGCGGCTGCCTGCCGGCGCAGTGCCGAAAAGCAGGAAGTTCCAGCCTTCGCTTCCATAGCTGTTGGTGCCGGCAGGTTCACCGTCAATATACAATGCCGCTCTCGGCGCCCATTCATTGTCATCGTCATACGCGGATTCGGAGACTTTATCCGACGAATACAGACGGAAGCTCATGTCCGTGCCCGGCGTAAAGGCAATCCACGTGAGCGGATCACTGTCTGTCCGGTCTGCGGTGACCGTCTCTCCGGGAGCGATCGTCACCGCTGTCTCCCCGGTATTCGTCATCGTTACGGCGCATGTGACTTCTGCTCCAGGGCGGTCCGACCCCAGTTTCGCGCGTACCGTATATGTCCGGCCGGCGAAAAGCAGCGCCTGTACTGCCCCGGTATTTGTTGTGATGTTATCTTTTACGGCAGCTGCGAAGGAACCGTCTTCGTTATAGATTCCGAGGTACACGTATCTGCCGTTCCCGCTCGTGATCTCTGCCGCAGCCGAAAACACGCCGGTCTCCGCCGGGGTGAATTTCCATGACACGGATCCGGAATAGCTGTCGTCCGGCAGCTGAACGGTCTGCTCAGCTGTTTCTCCGGCTGTCAGCGCGGGGAGCGTCTCCGTATCATTCGCTGCAGTGATCACAACAGGAACCGCATAGCTTTTGTTCAGATATGTGATCTTTACATGATCTCTGTAGGTGCCTGTTTTATAAAAACCGGCGCTGTCGGTCGGAATACCGCCTTCGGAGCCGCTAATCGTGATGCCGCTTTTTGCGCTGCGCGCTCCATATGTCAGTGTTTCGCTGTCTTTATCAGCATAGATCAATTCGATCGGAACCGTATGAAGTGCGCTCCAGAGATCCTCTCCGAACGGGATCTCCAGTTTTTCACCGATGATTTTGTACGAAGTCACCGCCGGAAACGTCTCCGCCGTCAGCGTAAATGCCGCCGTTCCGGCATCTCCCCCGGAAGCCGAAACGGTGATCAGCGCCAGCTCGCCTTTCTTCATCTCCCGGATCCATATGTATTGGCATTGAATGCCTTCCTGCGCATTCGGCTCCTGATATGCGCTGTCACTGCTGTTCTCCGGCAGGAATTCCGCAGACGCACTTATCTTCGAATCCGATTTCGCAATGATCCGGTAATACCCGTTATCCGGCGCAGAGAATGTATATGTTTTTCCTGCCGACTGTGCTGTATCACTGTTCAGCGGCGCATCCGCTGTGAGCGCGATCCGGTCTTCATCGGTATAGTCTGCGATCTCCATCTGCCAGTTATCCGGCGCATTCCAGACGAGATAATAAGGTACGCCTCCCGCAAGAGCCGGTGTCGTAAATTTCTTCTCCCGTGCAAAGCCCGCAGCAGGCGTTTCCGCCTCCTGCACATCCATCTCCAGTGTCTGCCCGTTTCCGTCAAGCAGTACCGGCATATCAACATTCGAATCGGAATCCAGCGAGGAAGTATAGCGCACCGTGATCCGCCTTGCGGCGGTCTGCTCCTCCGTCAGATCGAGGAAAAGATTTCCGCTCCCGCCGGAAAGCATACCGTTCTCATCGGCCAGGTCTGACGCGGACGGCAGACAGGCTTTCTGTACTGTCACCAGCATGTTCGGATCCTGCAGCATCGGTTTTTCATAATACTTCAGTACGATCTCTGTCCGGTAGGTCCTGCCGGCCTGCAGTTCTGCGCCAAAATGTGTCCCGCTCCGGTTGCTGACGGATACAGCAGGTGCAATCGTCCCGCCGTTATCATCGGTAAGCGAAATTGTCGGACGGCAGTACGCCGGTCCGAAAGCAGAAGCAGAGAACAGATACAGACCATCTGCTTCCGGCGTGAAAGTATAATAATTATAATTATCCGCCGGCTTCGCTTCCGTGACACCTTCGGTCAGGGCCGGAATGTTCTCTTTACCCACCAGTGCTGCCGGCCACGATTCCGTCCAGTCCAGATAAGAAAGCCGGATCACGAATTCCGGCGATGACCAGTCATAGGAATAATCATAATAATTCGGCGCCGTTCCCGCCCCGTATTGCAGCGCCGCACTCTGATCCGTGTACGCCGATCGCATATCTCCAAATCCCAGATATTCCGAATCGCCGTCCGTATATTCCGCCAGGATCACGGCATCTTTGTTATAATATTTGTAATGATCCGCTTCCGACGAATTCAGGTCTGTCTTATCATCCAGTCCCTCATAAAAGACCGTTCGGGGCGCCTTCAGCACAGTCACCTTCTCCAGTGCTTTGCCTACGTAAGAGATCCGCACATCAAAAGTGCCCTCCGTGCCGTCCGTCATGGAAGTCCGGAAGTAATATGGCGTGTTCTTCTTGAGCGGCAGTTCCAGACTGAAGTTGATATCCGCGTCATATTCGCCTGCCTTCGCGTCATCCGACATGGCGATCCGATCTCCCGCCGGGTCTTCAAATGCTTCTGCAAATGTGTCCGCCGTGCCTTCCGATACGAACCGGTAGGTGCCGGAGATATCCGGTGTGAAGGTGAACCAGGCATACTCCGATCCTTCTCCGATCTCCGCTGCCGCAGTTTCATCCAATACGAGCGCCGTATACACCGGTGTTTCCGCTGCCGGCGGATCCGCCGGGGAAGGCTCTTCCGCTGATCCGGAAGCCAATGCGGGGACTGCAGCACCGAGCACCGCCGCAAGAAGAACCACTGCGATGCAGCTGATCACCGTTTCTGAAACTCTCTTTGCCAACTTCTTCATCATTCTTTCTCCCTGTGTCAGATTACCGTTTGCGCTTAATACTTCGGCAGGATCAGCCGTTTCTCAACGACCTCCGCCACAAGCTGGATCGTACTGCGGAAGCCCGTCTTCCGCAGGATATTTTTCACATGATATTTCACGGTATTGGTCGACATGAAAAGCACTTCCGCCATCTCCTCATAGCGGTTTCCGGAAGCGAGCGCGCGGATCACATCCAGCTCCCGTTCCGTAAAATCGCTGCTCTTTGCCATGCCGATCATGATCTCCGGGCTGCTGTCCGGCCACACGAACTCCCCGCGCATGGTCCGGTCACAGATCTCCGCAAGCGTAATATCTCCCTGCTCTTTGTACCAGAAACTGTCGCAGCCGCTCTCCTTCGCCTTCCGGATAAAGGAATGCTCGGGCATGGAGGTCATGATGATGATCCGGATCTGCGGGTAGTTCCTTTTGATCCTGGCTGCCGCCGTCAGACCGGATTCGTCATCCGCTGTACATACGTCCATCAGGATCAGATCGATCCGGCTGGACATGCAGACGATCTCCGCATTGGCGGCATTCTCTATCGAGGCTTTCACATGATACCCGGAAGAAGCCTCCAGCTGTCGTTCGAAGGATTCTCTGGAGATCCTGGAATCCTCTACGATCAGTACATTTACCATCCTCATCCCTCCTTCGGGATCTGCAGAAGCACTGCAAACCCGTCCGCATACGTATAGGCCAGCGCCGCACCTTCCTGCTCCAGTCTTCGCCGGAGGCTTCCCAGACCGACGCCTTCCCTGACGGGTCCTGCGGGCGCGGTTCCGTTATTCGTGATCCGGATCCTGTAGCTGTCCGGCGTCTCCGACATTTCCACTGTCAAACTATCTGCGCCGCCGTGGCGCACGGCGTTGGTCAGCGCTTCCCGGACCGCTGCGTACATGAGCAGCAGTGCCCTGCGCTCCTGCGGCTGCGTTCCGGAAAAAATCACTTTACAGCCGGTCATCCCGGCAACTTTTACCAGTTCGTCCCTCGGATCTGCGGTCGACTTGGAAGATGCTTCTGCGGCATTTTCCATGTCATCGATCACGTTTCTCCAGGAAGCAAGCAGCTCCTGCTCACTCTGTGCATCCTGTGTGTGATCCGTATCCGCAAGCATGTTCTCCGTGACCAGGAGAAGCTGTCCGAAATCGTCATGGATCCGGATCTTCGCGGCCAGGAGCTCCTTGTCCAGATTGTTCTGCACGATATTTTTCATCAGCTCCCGCTGCCGTTCGTGCAGAAGAGCGGCCTGCGCATTCTTCTGCGCCAGTCTGGCGCGGTACTCATAAAGCTCCGTGATCTCCGAAGCCTCGTATTGGATGATCTCCCGCCCGTTCGCCGGAAACGTAAGTCTCCGGAACTGCCACACGGTGCCGTCCGCGAGCCTGCAGACGACGGTCCGGCAATCTTCCTGTAGATCTTCACAGGACGCGGTCTCCGGACGAAGCTTCTTCTGCTGCAATTCTTCCCACATGCCTTCGCCGTTCGTCACCGTATGTCCGGTCAGCGCGTAACAGATCTCGTTGATCTTTTTGTTTGCAAGGATCGGCCTGCCGTCCGAGGCGGTAAAGCAGATCCCGCCGGGGTAGGTATCGATTGCCCTGCGGATGATGCCGGATGTGCGGTATCGTTCTTTCAGCTTTTCAAACAATGTCCGCACCTCCTTCCCGGATGCAGACTTCATATCCGTCCGCTGTATCACAGCAGCGGATCCTGCAGCGGCCGGTGAAATGCGAAACGAGTTCTTCTTCCGGAAGCATGCTGCCGGAGCCGGTCATCAGATAACGGAATTCCCCGTCCTCAGGCTGCATTCTCATTGTTTCCATCCCATCTCCTGCCTGCTCGAGCAGATATTCCAGAACATCGAAAATGCAGATCGAAAAATCCGGTGAATATGCATACGGATCCGCCGGCACCAGTTCCGACCGTATCCCAGTCAGCACCATGGCGCGCTGCATATCCTTCAGACTGAGCACAAGATCCTCCGGATGGATCTCTCCGGTCTCTCTCTGGATCAGCCGCAGATTGCAGCGTCTTTTCACATACGTTCCCAGAAGCACAAGTTTCGCGAGCCGCCTGTCATCCGCGGACGGCGGTTCTTCCGTCAATGCTTTCATCATCTGCAGCTGGCTTTTCACTTCAGACGTCAGTCTGCTGTAGATCCTGTTCTTCGCGGACAGCCGGGCTTCCTGATTCTTTGTCCGGATCTCCGCAGTGAGAAGCAGGCCCTCCTGCTCCAGCGTCTCTGCAGTCTGATTCAGCGCTTCGATCGTGCTGCGCAGCTGCGACACATCCGTGTTCCAGAGGAATAATCCGTCCCGGAAACGATGCGCATGCATTTCCAGGCCTTCCGCGGTAACGAAGGAACCCATATCCTTCAGCAGTCCGAGTTCTTCGCTGCTTACCGGCCGCGCCGTTTCCGACAGCAGCACGCTGCCGTCGTCACAGATGATCTGCATGCCTGCGGCTGCATGTTCAAAGCATTCCCGGTATTCAATATTGACCGGCACCAGTCCGAGCCAGATATAGAGTTCCCATGTCAGGATCTCCGCATAATATACTTTCGCATAGAATTCGATAACTTCCTTTCCCGCAAGGGAAGGGATCAGCCGCATCGATACCGCAAAAAACGGAAATATCATCAGAAAGATCATAATCGGCTCGAAGAAAGGGATCAGCGTCTTCAGCAGCCGGTTCATTTTCACCGTCCGGTTCCTTCGGAAGATCACAAAGATTCGGATAACGATGAGGATCATGCCGCCGGCCAGCATCAGAAAGGCACCGGTATTCGGATGAAAATGCAGATTCGGCTGCGGTTCTTCGGGCAGGATGTAGCAGATAAAATGCCGTTCCTCATCCGTGACTGTGAGCCATGTCATCACCACCACGGGAAGTATCAGCAGGAACCATTTCCATGGAATGCGGTAATCATCCGGCTGTCCGATCCCCAAAGAAGCGTACAGTCCCAGAAGGGCTGCCGGGAGGATCGTTGCCGCTACATAAAAACCGCTCACCCGCATAAGCATTATGTTCTCCTGCCAGAATGTATCCTGCAGGAAGCGGATCGTCAGGCCGGCAAGCATCACGGCCGCCGACAGCACCAGAAAGACCCGCATGCTTCTCTGTGCTGCCCGGAGCCAGATGGATACGGCCCATCCGCCGAGCAGGAACACATAGCAGGCATAGAGGATCCAGGTCCTTGCGGGATCCTCCGGAAGGAAGCGCAGGCTGAGCTGCCGGTAGAAGGAAACAGAAAAAAGAAGCAGAAACGCAGCAATATTATACCGGATCTGCTTCTTTCGCTCGCTCATCCCCGTTCTCCTTCACATGATTTCCCTGTCATTGCGGTACCCTTCAAAAGGGCAGACTGATCTTACTTTATAATATACCCCTTTTTTCGTCCTTTTTCCCCACACAAACAGATAGTTTTAAGAGCCCATGGGCTCTCCCCACGGGCTCTGTACTCTTACTTTTCCGGCACCCGCAGCACGAATGCCTTCGTATATTTTCCGTACGGCTGCACGAGCGTCAGCTCCCAGCCATGCATATCCGCGATCTTTTTCGAGATCGAGAGTCCGAGCCCGCTGCCTTTGTCTCCGCTGCGCGCATCATCGCCTTTTACGAACGGCTCAAAGAGCTGTTCCGGATCCTTTTCGATCTTTACGCCGGTATCCGCAACGGCGATCTCTTCCATCCCTGCCAGACGGTTCACCAGAACCGCGATCTGTGTTCCCCTCTCATTGTGGCGCATGGCGTTGACGAGCAGATTGTTGATGATCCGGCCTGCCTGCGCCTTATCCGCGTCTGCAATGAACGGTTCTTCCGGAATATCCGCTTCCAGTTCCATCCCGGCATCTTCCATATCCGTATAAAGCGCAGCTGCTGTTTCCGCGGCCAGCTCATTGATGTCGCATTCCTTTTTATGGAGCGCAAACCCCGTGCTGCCAAGCTTCACATATTCGAACAGAAGATTGATCAGCCCGCTCATCCTGTCCGACTTTCGTCTGATCGCATCGATGTATTCCGCCTTCATCTCCGGATCTGTGACCACGCCGTCACTGATCGCTCCTGCGTAGCCGGAGATCGTCATGATCGGGGTGCGCAGATCATGGGCAAAGTCCGACAGCATCAGATTGCGTTCCGCATAGTAGGCCTCGCGCTCGGCATCTCTGCTCTTCTGCAGTTCATTCACTCTCGCCGCAACGATCCTGGAATAAACGATCAGGCCGGTGACAACGGGCACAAGGACCAGGAAAAGCGACAGCATCAGGAGCAGCAGCACCTGCGAACGGGCCATGATCCCCAGCACGGCCCCCTGCGCATTGCCGAAAAGGATGCTCCGCAGGATCATAAACAGATCCGTTCCCCTGACCAGCCCGGTTTCCGGGCTGGTTTTGGCAAGATACCCTGCCAGCGGGAGCAGCACCCCCTGCACCGCGACCTGCACGATCATCTCCAGCGCACCGGCAGCTGCCGCGACCGCAAGCAGTCTTGTTGTCAGAAAAGATTTCAGATTATCCATTCAGTGCATACTCCCCTGATCATTCCCGTTCCAACCGGTAACCGAGTCCGCGGATCGTTTTGATATATTCGCCGTCCGTATCCCCCAGCTTTGCACGCAGCTTGCTGATGCAGACCATGATATTATTGTCCGCCACAGCATATTCATCGCCCCAGCCGCGTTCATAGATCTGCTGCTTCGTATAGACCTTGCCGGGATGCTCCATGAACATCGAAAGGATCCGGAATTCCACGGATGTCAGATCGATCTTTTCTTCATTCTTATATACACAGCAGGCATCCAGATCCAGCGAAAGTTCCCTGTGTTTTATGATCTCATGCGCAGCCGGCTTCCTGTCCTGTCTCATTTCGTGGAACCGGCGCAGATTCGTTTTCACCCTGGCGACCGCCTCCAGCGGACTGAAGGGCTTCACCATATAGTCATCCGCGCCCAGATCAAGGCCCAGGATCTTCTCCGGGTCGGTGTCCTTCGCAGAAATGATGATCACGGGGATATTGCTGAATTCCCTTAAGTTTTTCAGCACATGATAGCCGTCGGTCTCCGGCATCATGATATCCAGAAGACAGAGATCGATATCTCCCGCCTTCAGTTTCTCCGCGGCTTCCTTCCCGTCCGCCGCCTCGGAGACTGCATATCCGGCATTTTCCAGATACAGCCGCAGGAGACTTCTGATCTCCTGTTCGTCATCCGCTATCAGGATCCTGTCCATAGTTTTCTTTCTCCTTATATGGCTGAAACTGCCGAAAGGTGCCGGAAGCTGACCGCCTCCGACACCAGGTCATTCTATGTATTGTTCCGTATACCGGCTGTTATGCTTCCGCCTCGATCAGCTTCTGCTCAGCTCCGTATCTGAGTCTCTCATAAAGTGCCGCATCCGTCATATTCTTATAAGGATTTACATAGAAGATGCCGACGATGCCGAGTGTGATCAGGGAAAGAAGCTCCCAGCCGAGGAAGGACAGATCCAGGACGAAAGCTTTCCATTTCTGTCCGCGCATCATCTCTTTGCTCATGGCAAAGACCTCTTTTCTCGGCATCTCCGGATTTTCCGCCAGGATGTAAGGCATCATGCGGTATTCGTAAGACTTTACGATTCCGGGAATGATGAAGAGCAGCGTCCAGAGGATCATGTAAATATCCCGGAGCAGGATCGTCACGACAACATTCAGGTATCCGTGATCATAACAGTAAGCCAGTTCCTTCACTTCCGCAGGCGTATGCAGGTTCCTGAGGAAGAATCTCGCGCCGCCGGTCTCCAGCGGGTTCAGCAGAAATGCCTGGAGCGCGACCGCGATTGCCGCAAAAATGATACCGAACAGAAGGACTGCGCCGATCACTACGACCATATTCATTCCGCGCAGGGCCAGCAGGATCGACTGAATGCCGGAATGCATCTCGTTAAGGTCCTCCTGCGGAATATCCGCCGGAAGTTCCTGTGTGATATCGTTCATGATCTCATCCGCAGCTGCACTTGCTTCCGCATCCGCCTGCTGTTCGATCTGTGTTTCCGTCTGCGGTCCGCCGCCCAGAGCGCCGCCTACCGCTGCTCTGCCGCCGATCATGCCGCCTCCGAGCAGTGCCATGATTATAAAGCTGACCAGGACCGTCTTCCAGTAACTGCGGTGCACGGCTTCCTTACCTTTTGCCTTCAGTTCTTTCCTTGTCCACATATTCTTATGCCTCCGTTCGTTTATTCTCTGCCTCTCCGGATCTCCGGAAGGCTGTTCTCATCTGTTGGCATAAGGATAGCACCGCAATCTTTCAGCGGAACAGGGAGAACCTTAACGTATCCTTAATCCGGCTTGTATTTTTCTGAATCAGCTGTACTGCAGCTTAACGAAAGCAGGGGCACGTCATGGATCACAGATTCCGAAGCGCGGCCATCTGCGGGAGATCACAGATTCCGGAGTGTGACCATCTGATATAAATGAAAACCGAGCTGGACCGGAGCCGGGAGCAGCGCATCCGCGACGGCTTCCGCCAGGATACGGGCCCGCAGCCGGTTCTTCAGGCCGGGATCCAGCTTGCGCTCCTTCATCTCGTCCGCACTGATGCTGCGTTTTTCTTCTTCCGCCATCATTTCCACATTCGCGAGACGGAAGGAATCCAGACGGCGGATGATGTCCTTCCGGTCGCAATAATAGGAAAGGCCGAGGCCGCCGGAGGCGGGATAGACCCGGACTTTCGTGACACCCGGGACATTCCGGAAGGCGTAGGACAGGATGTCTGCTTCCTCCCGGGAGAGGCTTTTCCGGGCGGTACGGATGCGGATCCAGTGGAGTGATTCGTTTGCGATGATGTATTTCATAGTATTCCCCTGTGGTTTGCTTTTGAGAAAATAGTAACAGAAACAGGAGGATTTATCAATGGACGATAAGAGGGTTCAACTCCCCTCATAATAAAAAAAACAGACCTGCTGCAGCAGATCTGTTTTTTATGGAGATGAGGGGAGTTGAACCCCTGTCCGAAAACCTGTCCATCACGGTGTCTTCCATCACAGTCACTGATTTAGGATTCCCCCGTCCGGCCGCCCGGTGACAGGCTGCCGGCTTCGGTAGCTTCATAAAATCTTACCGGACCGCAAAGCTTTGGAACGGCAGTTCCTCACAGTTCATGATGCCGGGAACTGAGGCTGTGAGCAACCTCAGACCGACAGCTGCCATCAGGCAGCGTACGCGAAATTATCTTCTGCGTTTATATTTAGGTTCCGTTTTTTTACGTGGCCACGGTCCACGGATGGCTGCCGGAACTTCGAAGTCCCCGTCGAAACCGGTACATCCCCCGGTAGGATTCTTATTTTAAGGCAGGCTGGCCGAAATGTCAATGAGATCGCATTCGCCCGCCGGTTGAATCCGGGATATCGACCGGGACTCCCTGTCCGATGCTGATATTTTTTAATCATTACGAAAAAGCTCTTGCACGGCAATCGTATTATCGTTATAATCATACTATCTCGATGTTAATTCATCAGTCACAAAAAGGAGGAAACGTAATGAAACACCGCAGACACATTCTGGGCGCAGCACTGTTCGCTGCAGCAGCAGTCATGCTGGCAGCCGTTCCCGCACAGGCCAAGACCTACTACGCAAAGACCACAAAGAATTATTCCTGGTCCACAGCGGATAAGAAATGGAAGTTAAGCGACCAGCATACGTATTCTTATACCAAAAAAGGTATGATCAGCAAGGATATCTATAAATCTGGTGATTATAAGTCTGTCTCGACCTATAAATACAATTCCAGAGGACAGCAGACGAGCAGTATCACAAAAGTAAATGGCAAGGTAACCTCCAAGTACACCAATAAATATGACAAGAAAGGCAATATTCTCGAAGCCACCGATTACTACAACGGCACGATCATGTCAAAGAGCATTCACTCTTACAGCAAGGGCCGCGTGAAGACCATCAAGTACTATAACTATGATAACGGAAAAAAGATACTCGCCAGTTCCAGCCATTACAGCTATAACAAAAAGGGATATATCTCGAAGGTAGTCCATAAAGGCGCCGATGGCAAGACACTCAGCACAGCCAAATATACTTATAAGTTCAAAGGCGGCAGAATCTCTCAGGAAACCATCAAGTATACAGGAGATATGAATTCGACCCATGTAACAAAGTATTATTCCAACGGCATAATCAAGAGCGAGTCCTACAAGAACAAAAATTATAAGTATTCAAATTCCTATAACAAGAAGGGAATGCTCACAAAGAGCACGGATTCCGGTTCCAATTCCAAAGCCACCACAACCTATACTTATAAGAACGACCTCCTCGTCAAACGGGTTCACGAGTCCAAAGATGAATCCGGCACGCATAAATTCACCTACACCTACAAATACAAGATCGGCAAGAAAGGCGTCACCACGCAGACCATCTATAGTAACGGTGAAAAGATGTCCAAGACGGAATACACTTACTGATATTCTTTAACGAATTCATTTTGATCACAAAAGGTCCCTGTCATCTGACAGGGACCTTTTGTATCGGAAAAAGCTGCCTCTTCCTGTCCTGCTCAGGAATTTCGGCAATTCGTATACGAAGTCGCCCTGTTCCAATTAGACTTGCAAAATCCGCCTTGTTTTATAATCATATTACTGTTATAATAATTGTATCTTAATAACCGCATTCTGTTCAGAAGGAGGAATATGGTGAAACACCGCAGACATATTTTCGGTGCAGTACTGATCGCCGCTGCTGCAGTCATGCTGGCAGCCGTCCCTGCACAGGCCCGGACCACCTATAAAGTCAAAACAGAAAAGAACTATTATCTCGCAGACGGCAAATGGGTCCTGAACTATCAGAATTCCTATGAATACAACAAAAAGGGGCTGCAGACCAAACAAACCTACAAATGCGGCGATATAAAACGCGTCTTGAATTACCAATACAATGCAAAGGGTTATGCAACCAAAGAGACCTTCAAAGAGACGCTGAACGGGAAAACGGAATCCACCTACAGATACGAATATGAC
This sequence comes from Lachnospiraceae bacterium UBA3645, assembly GCA_002373555.1. GTDB lineage: Bacteria > Bacillota > Clostridia > Lachnospirales > Lachnospiraceae > UBA3305. The sequence continues at coordinate 1,072 of DFKM01000174.1, read as the reverse complement.
CTCCGCAAAAACGGCGATACAAATGTCGTGCGTTATTACTCAGACGGCAAACTTGCCCATAAAACAGTCTATCATTACAACCGCAAAAACCGTGTCACTTCCACCGAGTATTACGAAGGCGGGAAGAAAACAAGTACAAGCAAATATACCTACAACAAAAAAGGCCGCATCACCAAAATCGTGAGCAAAAATGCCAGAGGGAAAACCACACAGACCGCGAAGTATACCTATACATTCAGGAATGGCAGGCTCTCTCAGGAGACAATAAAATATACCGGCGCTGACGGCAATTACACCTATACCACGAAATATTACACGAATGGCGCGATCAAGAGCACCACTGCAAAATCAGAGCATGGCAGTTCCGTCTATACCTATGACAAAAAAGGCCGTCTTACTAAAAACACGGAATCTGCCGATAATTACAGCAGCGTCAGCACCTACAAGAACGGGTTGATCCAGAAGACCGTCGATCAGTCCAACGGCAGCACGATGACGACGAAATACACGTATAAGACCGGCAAGAAGGGCGTTACCAGACAGACAGCTTATGTCGACGGCAAAAAGAATTCCAAGACTGAATATACCTATGTCAAGATCAAATAACGCTGTCGTTTAACAGACACACAAAAAGCGGGATCTTCTCTCACTTTCCATCCATCGGATCGTGAAAGAAGATCCCGCTTTTTTTCTGTCATTATCTATTCTGTCAGCTGTCTGATGATATTCTGTGCGAACAGATCCGCCCGCTCTTCGATCCCGGGCGATTTCAATATGCTGCCCGGATCGTTTGCCGTCTCCATCATCACGAAATGCGGCGGCAGCGTAAAGGTCTTGTTCATGTTCAGCGCACTGATCAGCTGGCTTGCCAGGATATCGCTTCCCGAATAGCCGGACACGATAATGCCGAACAGCAGCTTATCAAAGAACTGCCTTCTGCGGTAGATCGACGTCAGACGGTTCACGGTCGCCTGCAGATTCGCGGAAAGCGCGTCGTTGTAATTCGGACAGAGCATGACCAGCGCGTCGCATTCCTCGAGTGCCGGGTGCACCTGTTCGACCACCTCCCCGC
>DFKM01000182.1 GCA_002373555.1 Lachnospiraceae bacterium UBA3645 | reverse complement strand
TCAAAAAGATCGGGCTGTGGAACATCGTCGGCCTGGGCGTCGGAGGCGCCGTCGGTTCCGGCATCTTCGTCACACTTGGTTCGGCCATCCAAAGAACGGGACGGTCCATCCTTCCCATCACCATTATCTGCGTATTCTACATGCTGCTTGCCTACTGGTACAACCTCGGCATGTCCGGCATCTTCGTCATCAACGGCGGTGACTACAGCATGAAGGGAATGCTGCTGCCGCCCCTGCTCACCGGTTACGGCGGGTGGACCAATGTCATCTGGGCCTTCGGCTTCACCGGATACGCACTGGCACTTACCAGTTACCTCGGGAATCTGTTCCCGATCGTCAACGAACACAACACACTGATCAGTGCTGTTGTTCTGACACTGTTCTTCCTTCTCTCGATCAGAGGAAACAGGATCGTAACGCTCTTCCAGAATGTTGCGACCGGGCTTCTGGTCATCGCCCTCATCCTGTTCGTCGTCATGGGTATCCCGAGCGTAAACGCTGCGGATTTCTTCAATGCGACATTTGACGGCGGCTTCTTCCACGGCGGTTTCGGCGGTATGATCAGCGCGATCGCCATCATGGGATGGGCCTGCCAGGGAACTACCATGGGACCGGTCGGTGTTGTACCGATCACGAAGAACCCCAAGCGCACGATCCCGATGGGCATCATCGTGACCTGCATCGTTGTTTCCGTTGTCTACGGACTGATGTCCTATGTTGCAGCCGGTGTTCTGCCTTACGATCAGATCGCAGGCGAGAACCTCAGCGTAACTGCGCAGGCCATCATGCCGCACGGACTGTTCGCCTTCTTTGTCATCGGCGGCGGCATCTGCGCCATCATCTCCTCCTTCCTGGCAGTGCTTGCCATGATCCGCGAGCCGCTGTCTCACATGGCGGATGACGGATGGTTCCCGAAGTCTTTCCGCAACAAGACCAAAGACGGTTATCCTTATTACTGTTTCCTGCTGACTTATATCGTAGCGCTGGTCCCGATCCTGACCGGCATGAGCGTCGGCAATGCCATCAGCATGCTGATGATCCCTACCATGCTCATCAACTGCTACCTGAACGTAGCCTGCATGACGATCCCGAAGAAGTATCCGGAGCAGTTCGCAAAGCGCTCCATCAAGATCCCTGTCTGGCTATTCAACGCCTGCAGCATTCTCGGCGGATTCTGCGCCGCTGTCGTTGCGATCACACTGTTCAAGGATCTGACTGTCAAGGATGCGATCGTGGCAGCTGCTGTCATCATCATTCCGCTGATCTTCTCCGGCATTGCACTGAAGACCGGCTCCGTGAGCAAGGAAGAGCTGGATGCAAAGCGCCGGGAAATCGTAGAAGCTGCACTGAAAGCTGAAGACTGATTACTTTACGAACGCTCTACGCCGGGGCGGCTTCATCCCGGTGGTTAAACATAAAGGAGGTTTACAATGTATAACTTTGATGAAATCATCGACCGTACACATACAAATGCACTGAATACCGACGGTTTCCGCGGCTACATCTTCCATGCCGGTCCGGAAAAGAAATTCCCTTATGCCGACGACGAATTCGTCCGCATGTGGGTCGCCGATATGGAATTCGCGACAGCGCCCGAGATCTGCGATGCCCTGAAGGCACGTATCGACCGCCGGATCTTCGGCTACACCGGCGTCTATGATGACGATTACTATCAGTCCTTCGCAAAATGGTGCCGCGACCATTATGACTGGGATGTTCCGAAGGAGGAGCTGACATTCTCCCCCGGCATCATTCCCGCGCTTTTCCAGCTTGTGGAGACGCTCTGCAAGAAGAACGAGAAGGTCATCATCAATACCCCTTCCTACGGCTATTTTGCGCATGCCTGTGAATACAACGATGTGGAATTCCTTTCCTCCCCGCTGAACAGAGACGCGAAGGGACATTTCACCCTGGATCTTGAGAACTTCGAGAAATGCTGCGCCGATCCGAAGGCCAAGTTGGTGATTTTCTGCAATCCGCACAACCCTTCCGGACGCATGTGGACCGAGGAAGAGCTCTCCGCTGTTGCTGAGATCGTTGAAAAATACAATCTCTGGATCATTTCCGATGAGATCCACTGCGACCTGATCCGGGCCGGGAAGAAGCATATCCCGATGGCGAAAGTCATGAAGGATTATCAGAAGCTGATCACCTGCATGTCCGCCAGCAAGACGTTCAATATGGCCGGACTGCAGTTCTCCAACATCATCATCCGCGATGAAGTGACCCGCGGGGAGTTCAAGAGCGCGGACAAGATCGGCGGATTCGTGAATCCCCTCTCTCTGGTCGGTCAGAAAGCCGCTTACGATGTCGGCGGTCAGTGGCATGAGGAAATGAAGGCTTATCTGGATGAGAACTTCAACTTCCTGAAGAAATTCCTGGACGAGAACCTGCCGAAGGCTGTCATGGAGATTCCCGAAGCAACTTACCTTGCCTGGGTGGATATGTCCGCTTATTTCGATCCGGACGAGGATCTTCCTTCCTTCTTCGCTTACAAGGCCGGTGTTCTGCTGGAGGGCGGCGATGCCCTTTTCGTCGGTAATGCGAACCGCTTCATCCGCCTGAACCTGGCAATGCCGAGATCGATCATCCGGACCGGTATGGAGCGCATGCGCGACGCCATTAACGCAAAAAATGCCTGAAGCTGACATAATACGGAGCGGGAATCGGATTCCCGTTCCTCTTCTATCAATCGAAAGGAGTGTTCAGAATATGAACGTAATTGATACCAAAAATGCACCCGGTGCCATCGGCCCCTATTCCCAGGCTTTTGAAGTATCCGGCCTGGTGATCACTTCCGGTCAGATCCCGGTCGATCCCGCGGACGGATCCGTTCCCGAAGGAATTGCCGCGCAGGCGGAGCAGAGCTGCAAAAATGTGGGCGCTATCCTTACTGCTGCCGGCAGCTCATTTGAGAAAGTCGTCAAAACGACCTGCTTCCTTGCGGACATGGGGGATTTTGCTGCTTTCAACGAAGTCTATGCAAAGTTTTTCACTTCCAAACCGGCCCGCAGCTGCGTCGCCGTCAGGGCACTTCCGAAAGGTGTGCTCTGCGAGATCGAAGCAATCGCTGAAAAATAAAAAAACTGAAGAGGGCGGCCCTGCGGGAAATAATTCCCCGGGCCGTCCTCTTCCATTTTGTTAAACCCACGGCAGCAGGCACCGCATGTTATCTGCTCAGCCCGTGCCGCAGGGCCAGTCCCCATGGATTATACGGCTGTCTGTACCTTGCGGACCCTGTCATCCGATGTTCCCAGTTCTTTATACACCTTCCGCACGATCACGACCGTAATGATAAATGTCAGAATATCCGCCGCCGGGAAGGAATACAGCAGCCCGTTCAGACCATAGACCCGCGGCAGCAGGATCGGCAGGAAGACACCGAACACGATCTCTCTCATCATCGACAGCAGCATGGAGAGCCCCGCCTTTCCGAGCGCCTGCAGGTAAATGAATGTCCCCTTGTTTACCATCGCGAGGATCATCATGCAGAGATATACCCGGAAGCACCGAACCGCAAATTCCGTATAATAAGCGCTCTCGTTTGCAGCGCCGAAAATCGCGATCAGCCTTCCCGGGAACAGTTCCACGATCAGCAGGGCAATCAGTCCCACAGCGGCTTCTCCCCCCAGAAGATACGTAAACAGCATCTTCGCGCGGTCTTTTCTGCCGGCACCGATATTGTATCCTGCGACCGGAATGCAGCCTGCAGCCAGTCCGACGGAAATCGAGATCGCGATCTGGAAGAATTTCATGACGATGCCGAGGACGGCCAGCGGGATCTGCGCATATTCCGGCTGCCCGAAGACGGGATCCAACGCGCCGTATTTCGTACACATATTCTGGACAGCCGCCATGGAGATCACCAGCGAGATCTGGCTCAGAAAGCTTGTGATCCCGAGGATCAGGAAACGTCTCGCGATTCCCGCGTTCAGGCGGAAACTGCTCCGCTCAATCTTTACTGCCTTCATATGAAACAGGTACCATACAGCCAGTCCTGCTGTCAGGATTTGACCAGCGACGGTTGCGACTGCCGCACCCATCATGCCCATTTTCAGCGGAAATATGAAGATCGGATCAAGGATGATATTCGTTACCGCGCCGGCCACAGTCGAAACCATTGCGAATTTCGGGCTCCCGTCAGAACGGATGATCGGATTCATCGCCTGTCCGAACATATAGAAAGGCACACCGAGCGCGATCCAGAAGAAATATTCTCTCGCACAGGCATACGTCCCGGCATTGACTTTTCCGCCGAACAGCGTCAGGATCGGATCCATCGCCAGAAGATAGATAACCGTCAGGATCAGGCTCGACCCGAAGCAGAGCACGATCGCATTGCCGATGCTCTTATGCGCATTTTCCCTGTTCTTCGCGCCCAGTGAGATCGAAACGAATGCGCAGGCACCGTCGCCGATCATGACGGCGATGGCAAGTGCGACGACTGTCAGCGGGAAAACGACGGTATTGGCCGCGTTTCCGTAAGATCCCAGATAATCCGCATTGGCAATAAAGATCTGATCAACGATGTTGTAAAGTGCTGCCACCACCAGGGAGATGATACAGGGAATGGAATACTTCCGCATCAGTACCGGTATCCTCTCCGTTTCCAGGAATGAATTTGCGCCTGCTTCCATAATGTCCTCCTTCTTATACAGGGAATGCTGTCCCTCTGACAGATAATAAAAACAGGCATACTGCATGCGCGTTCCGTATCGTATCAGCGAAATGCCGTGCATCATGCCTGTATCGTGTCAGTCTGTAAATATGCTGTTTTCATAAAAAAAAGTGTACAGCGATCGGTAAGCCGGACTTACGCTTTCGCTGCGCACTGGCAGAAGTTATAGCGCTGTCATTTTCAGAAGTCAAATGTTTTTTCGTCCGTATCTTCCTGCAAAATGATCTCCATGAGATCCCTGGCCGTCTCGGACAGATATTTATTCGGATGCCGGATCAGATACAGCGTCCGGGACAGATTGACGTCCTTTACTGTCAGTTCTCTGAGCGAGCCTTCCGCGATCCTTTCCCGGATCATCAGATAAGGAAGGACCGCGATCCCCTCTCCCGCCAGGACCGCATTGACAAGGACCGTCGTGCTGCTGCTCTCCCAGTGCGGCTTGATGGTCAGTCCCTTGGACATGCAGATATGATCGAACTGTTCGCGGACACCCGCGCCTTTCTCACGCAGAAGAAAAGGATGACCGGCAAGATCGGCAAGCGTAAGATCCTCCCGCGCGAGCAGCGGATCATCCGGACGGACAACGATCGTGATCCTGTCGCTGTAAAACGGGTCCATGCTGTAATCATTTTCATGTGCCGGTTTTTCCATCATCAGGAAATCCAGTTCATGGTCATTCAGTTTCTGTTCCAGCAGCGATCCCCTGGTGCAGCAGACACGGACTTCGGAATCCAGATGTCGTTCTCTGAATCTGCGGAGATATTTCATCAGAAGGGCATTTCCGACGGACAGATTCACCCCGATGCGGACCGGTCCTTCCTTGTCACAGTCTCTCAGGGTGATCTCCATCTCCTCCAGATTGTTGAGCAGCCGCTCCGCGGAACGCCGGAGGATCTTTCCGGATTCCGTGATCACAAGTTTTCTCGGAAAACGGTCAAAGAGCTTTGTTTCATAATGCTCCTCCAGATCGCGGATCGTCTGGCTGACAGCCGGCTGGGTCATATACAATTCTTCTGCCGCGGCAGTCATGCTGCCGGTCCTGCATACAGTGAGAAACACATTCAGCTGACGAATAAGCATTGTGGTCACTCCCGGGGTTCGCTTCTGGCGTTATTTTCCGTTAAGTATAACACCGATTCGCGCAGATGTCTTCCAAAATGTGCATAAGTTTTTTCTTATCCTAAACATAATGAAGCATAATTTGATTTTCCTGATCTTACAGAGTATTATACAGACACAGCGGCAGAGAAAAACGACAGCGCCGCTGCCTGTCAGAAAATAAATATCATTATTTAAGAAGGAGAATAACATCATGAGAATCAGTGCAAGAAACCAGCTTCGCGGAACAGTTACTGCGATCAAGGAAGGCGCCGTGAACGGTATCGTAACGATCGATGTAAACGGATCCGCCGTATCCGCGACCATCTCCATGGCTTCCATTCAGGATCTCGGCCTGGAAGTCGGTAAGGAAGCAATCGCCGTGATCAAGGCGACGGAAGTCATGATCGGTCTTGGCGAGATGAAGCTTTCCGCCAGGAACAAATTTGCCGGAAAGATCACATCGATCAACAGAGGCGCGGTAAATGCGATCGTTTCCATGGAGGCCTGCGGCGGAAATGTGATCTCTTCCACCATCTCCCTGGCAGCTGTCGACGAACTCGGCCTGGAAGTCGGCGGCGAGGCTGTCGCAGTGATCAAGGCGACGTCTGTTATGGTCGCGGTTGACTGAAACGCCCTCGGATAAATACAGATACAGGAACAGATCTCACGTCATCATTAATGATCTGACGCGGGATCTGTTCCTTTTTACTCTGTTGTTTACTCCCTGTGTTTCAGGATCTCGTTCGGTGAGATCCTGCGGATCTTCCGCTGCAGCAGCATGATGATCAGGAAACACAGCCCGATGATGATCAGATAGATCAGCAGATAAACGAACGGCGACATCGAGAGGTCCATCGCGCAGGCAACATTGGAAATAAAATACGGATACAGGGCATCGATGATCATTTTCGAGATCGCGATCATGGGCACAGTGCCGACTGCGATCAGGACCATACTGCCGTTCAGATACAGCTTCCGGATCTCTTTGTCCCGGTAACCGAAGATCTTCATCAGCGAAATATCATACATGGAATGATCGACCAGCACACCGAGCATCAGATACATGACGATCACAAAGATGAGCACGGAAAATCCGGTCATAAAACAGATCATCGACATCATCAGTTCGATAAAGACATCGGAAGCTTTTTTAATGTCCTCGCGCGTCGTCACCGCATACAGACGCCCGCTCTCGATCTCCAGTTCCCGGTCTGAAAAGACCACATTGTAAGCATCCTTTCCGGCCCCGCACATTTTCCGCAGCGCATCGATATCCATAAACGCATAGAATGCCGGGGAGAACTGCGTGATCCCGGCGACCCGGAATGCATAGATCAGGCCTTCCTCATCATCCCGGAGCGTCACTTCATCTCCTACTTTGAGCGCATACTTCTGCGCCATGGCCGAGCTGACGACCACTTCATCCATTCGGTCCGAAAGTTCGACCGTAAAATACGGATTATCCGGCGCAATTCCCAGAAGCGTTACATCCAGATCATATCCGAACCGTTCCTTCTTCAGGCTCTTCGCATAGGCGCTCACGCCGCCCGCCGGCACTTCCGGCTCCGGATATTTGTAGGAATACATATATTCGTACTTCGTATCCCGGACACTGTCCTTCTGTACATGCCTGCACATGATCAGGCAGTCCAGCCCGATCCAGACCAGTGTCAGCGAGATCAGCAGCCCGGCCAGCACAGTCAGTACGATTCGGCTTTCCCGCAGCGTCTGACGGATCCGGAATCCGGAAACGAAGCCGAAGCGGGCAAGATCCAGATCATGGATCCTGACCTCCTTCTTCTCCCGCCGCAACAGCGACAGCGGTGTCCGCGACAGCTTCTTCCGGATCACGAAGAAATTGACAACCGCGGCCATGACCGGCGGCAGTACAACGCCGTAGACAACGATATAGGGAATCATCGTGATCGGGATCTCGGGAACAGAGAAATAATTATAGGAATCCATCATCTGCCAGCCGACGCCGAAGGAGGTATAACCTGCCATCGTTCCGGCCGCGCCGGCCAGAAATGTGATCGCCACCGGCAGGATCATGTAATGCAGCAGCAGATCCCGCCTCGTCACCCCCAATGCATAAAGGGTACCGATCACACTGCTGTCTTCATCAATACTGTGCATGATGAACACCGCCAGCACATATGCGAACAGCGCGAGGATGATCACGCCCGCGACCAGACAGCCGTAGAGATTGATGTACAGATCCGCCGCGGATGCTTCAATGCGCATATTATCCGCACGCGTGACAAATTCCTGCAGATTATGGACAGACAGACCGAGGCCGTCCTTCAGCTCCTTCGAGTCGTTCTTTCCCGCAAACAGTTCTGCCATGTCCAGCAGCGGTGCGATGTCATCCGTCTGTTCCCGGTAGTATCTTTTGAACCATTTATCCTCGATATCTTCCACGTTAAAAGGAAAATCTTCGATGATCTTCCGGATCTCTCTGTCCGTGATCTCTCCGTTTCTTCGGTATGCGTAAACAAAGCTCTCCGCGCCTTCTGCCGTCCCCGCATCCCGCAGCATTTCATACGTGTTTTCCGTAACAAATGCAGTTCCGAATGTTTTGCTGTCCACCGTACTGTCCGTCATATTTCGGACGGGACTGTCATAATCCGGCGTTGTCACGATGCCTGTTACGGTAAAAACGTTTCCGCCGAGCGTGACTGCATCCCCCGGGCTGACCGCATTCACCTCACAGAATCGTCTTTCCAGCACGATCTCATTTTCCTTCTCCGGAAACGCGCCGGTCAGCAGTTCCGCCAGATTGATCCTTTCGCGGATCCTGAATACACGCAGAACGGCCCCCCGTTCTTCCTTAAAATCCAGATAGAACTGCTCCTCCAGTTCCGCGCCCGCATTCTCCAGCGTCCGCATGTTTTCCTCTGTCAGCGGTGCAAATGTCCGGAATTCGCCGTCCTCCGCCCGGTTCGTCTCCGCATGCGCTCGGACGCCCCGGATCACGATCTCGGCAGCACCCAGCAGGGAGACCAGCATGAACACGGATGCCAGGATCAGAAGTCCCAGCATGATATACCGGACCAGGTGGCTTCGCAGTTCCCGCAGCGCCCTGCGCCTGAGTATCTTCTGCATGCAAAGCCTCCTTTACAGATCCGTCAGTTCCGCCGCCGGGATCTTTCTGTCATTCCGATAGTCTTCGGCGACCATCCCGTCCCGGATCACCAGAACCTGATCGACCATATCCTTGATCGCATTATTATGCGTGACGATCAGCATGGTCGTGCCATACCTCCGGTTGACCGTCTCCAGAAGCGTCAGGATCCCGCGGGAGGTATGTGAATCCAGAGCGCCCGTTGGCTCATCGCAGAGCAGCAGTCTGGGATTTTTGATCAGCGCGCGTGCTATGGCGCACCGCTGCTGCTGTCCTCCCGACAGCTGGGACGGGAACTTGCTCTTCAGTTCGGTGAGCCCCAGGGTATCCATCAGTTCATCCCGGTCCAGCGGATCCTTCGTCAGATAGGCGCAGACCTCGATGTTCTCCTTTACGGTCAGGTTCGGCACCAGATTATAAAACTGAAAAATGAAGCCGAGACTCTCTCTGCGGTATTCCGCAAGATCGGCCATGGACAGACCGGCGATCTCTTTTCCGTCGACGATAATGCTGCCTGCATCCGGCGTTTCAAGCCCGCCGATACAGTTCAGGAACGTAGATTTTCCGGATCCGCTCGGTCCCTGGATCACGCAGAGATCGCCTTCCGCTACCGAAGCTGTCACGCCGCGAAGCGCCTTCGTGCGGATGTCGCCGGTGCCATATGTTTTTACAAGATCTTTTACTTCCAGATACATTTTGATCCTCTGCAGTCAGATAAATATAACAGTAATATGTTCTGCTTAATCGTTATTAGTTAGTGCTAATTATACATCTTTTTCCGTACCGAAACAATAGCAAATGGGACAGAGAACAGATCGTCCAACCGATGGATCTCTGTAACGGCGGCGTCCGCAGCCAGATAAAATGACAGACGTTTCTTCCGCATAAAAAAATCCTCCCGCTGTATTCAGACGAAATACAACGGAAGGATCATGCCAAACGAACGATGGTTTGCCAAACAAATTTCAACCATTTTTACAAATGTTTTTTCGGTTCTGTTCTCCTTTTGCGCTACGCTACATGCATCACAAATATCAGAACGGTGATAAACAACGAACTCAGGATGAACGAGCACGATGTGATAAAACTGCAGAGCCCCACATCCCCCTTCACATTCTCCGTAAAGATCGCTGCCAGGCTCGGGATCGGTGCAAATGCGATCAGCACGAGCACCTGTCTGACCAGCAGCTCGAACGGCAGCAGATAGAAACAGATCAGTGCGACGACGGCGGAGAAGAGATATTTCCGGATCAGCACGAATGCTGCCTCCTGCATATATTCCTTCTCAAAATGGATCTCAAACATCAGGCCCATCATGAACATGGAAACGAACGCATTGGCATTTCCCGTGAGACTGCAGATCTCTGCGACCGGTTCCGGGATCCGGAGCTTCGCGGCCGTCATGATGATCATCAGAATATAGACCAGAAGCGGCGGCGAGGCAAGAAGCTTCCGGAAAACATCGGCAACCGTCGTTTTCCTGCCTTCCTCTCCGACCATGGTCGTGATCGCGATATAATGGCCGCCCGTGCACATCGGCGAATTGCCGGCATCAAAGAGCGCCGTCACCGCAACGCCGGCGCTGCCCATGAACTGCTGTGCGAACGGGATCAGGAAATTGCCCATGTTGAATCCGACCACGGAAAACATATCCATGCAGCGCAGTTTTCGTTCCTTTATGCCTGCAGACGTGAACCATGCATAGGCCAGAACGGCGATATTCAGTACAAATGCGAGAACAGAAATGCTGATCAGGCTTCTGTCCAACTCCAGCTTTGCAAAAGAAGCCACCACTGTACACGGCAGCGTGATATTGATCGCGATCTTTGCCAGGATCCTGTAATCCGTTTTGCCGAAAAAGCCGACCCGCTTCAGAAAATAGCCGAGCGCGACCGGCGCCAGCATGGCGATCAGTTTAATGACGATCTCGAACATCTTCTTCAGCCTTCCCGGAATGTTTCATTTAGAATATCCACGGCATGCCGGATACAGTCGTCACACGAACAGAGGACCGTGCCGCTATCCACGCCCTTCAGATCCCTGCACTTGGAGGCACCGCTTCGGCTGACAAATTCATTATAAAGTGCCTTCGATTCTCTGTGCATCTTAGCACCCTGGTACTTTACCAGGCCCAGGATCATCTCCGCTCCTGTCAGCGCGCCGCAGTCGCCGTCCATGCCGCCCATGCCGGAGCCGAAGCAGACGCCGATCTTCTTCAGCATCTCATCATCCAGGCCCGAAACATCCTGAAATGCCAGCAGCACAGCCTGCGCACAGTTGCACCCGGTGTGCTTGTATTCCACCGCTCTGTCTCTTCTTTCCATTCTTTTCTTCCCCCCGATTTTTTATTCCATGTGTCCGTCGCGGTACATGGAGAACT
>DFKM01000131.1 GCA_002373555.1 Lachnospiraceae bacterium UBA3645 | reverse complement strand
GGAGGATGTGATCGCCACCATGGATACCCATGGGGAAAACTATATGGCGACACAGGAAGGAAAATATCTGCCGGTGCCGCACTGTATCAGGGGTTCAGACGGATGGCAGATCCGTCCGGATATCGCCGGACTTCTGACGGGAGCGAAAATTTATGAGAAGCCGACCTTCGGAAGTACTGCGCTGGTTGCAGATCTGAAAGCTGTCGCAGAAGCGGAAGAGATCGAACTGGAACTGATCGGGCTCTGCACGGATATCTGTGTTGTTTCCAACGCACTGCTGCTGAAGGCTGCGATGCCGGAAGTGAAGATCTCCGTAGATGCCGGCTGCTGTGCCGGCGTAACCCCGGAAAAGCATCTGGCTGCGCTGGAGACCATGCGTTCCTGCCAGATTCAGATCGTAAACGGGTGACAGAATGGCGGTGTGCGCATTTCTGGTAAAGAGAGATTTTAAGAAATATGTTCAAAAATAATTCTTGATTAAGAGCATGTATATGTGTAAAATGGAAAGTGTCAGACATATAACGATGTCCGGCACTTTTCTTGTTTGGTACGATTAAAATGGGAGGTATACAGATGCGAAAAAGATTCTCTATGATCATGGCAGCGATCCTTTGTGTCGCTGCGCTGGGACTGTTCGCCGGCAGCGCGCAGGCGGCGTCTGCGAAAAAAACGGCTGTAAACGGAAGCGCAGGCAAGCCTTCCGATTCTGTATATACAGCTGTGGTCTCTTCTGAAAACGGGTTGAATTTGAGGAAGACGATGGAGATGAAGAACGGGCAGCCGAGCGGTGAAAGACTGATCGCCGTGCCCAACAAACAGGTTGTCTCCATTCTTTCCCGTGAAGCGGATGGCTGGTACAAGGTACAGTACAAATCCGGCAGCAAGATTTATACCGGCTATATGAAGGGCACGACCTGGCTTGTTGACAATACGAATCTGATGGCCGTCAAAGTCGGTGACGATAAGGTGCTGCGGCTTCGCGACAAAGCTTCGACGGACGACAGCAGCAAGGTTCTCACGAAGATGTCCGACGGCACTGTTGTGGAAGTCATTGAGAAGGTGAATTCCAACTGGTATTATGTGAACTATGAGGGAACGATCGGTTATGTTGCGGCAAAGTATCTTGTGAAAGCCACCGGCAAGACCATCGACCTGAAGGATGTGAAGTTTGAAGACATCACCGTTTACTTTGACGTCAAGGAGCATGAGCTTCCGAAGGTCGAGAATCTTCCCGACGGTGTCAAGGTAACCTACAGCTCCACGGCAAAGTACAAAAATATCGGCGATTATACCGTCAAGGCATCCTTTAAACCCGAAAAGACAGGCGATAAGCTCATCAATGCGGAAGACAGGACCGCGTCCCTTTCCATCAAGGTGAAGGACGGTGCGGTCTACAAGACCACAAAGCTCAGACTGAAGGTCACCAATCCCAATATCCGCGGCAAGGGCACTGTCATGATCACCGGTCCGGTCTCTAAGACAGAGACCAAGATCCAGATCCCGCAGAGCATCAAGATCGGCGGCGTATCGTTCTCCGTTACCGCGATTTATAAGAAGGCGTTTTACAAGAACACGAAACTGAAGACGGTCGTGATCCCGAACGAGGTAAGCGCGATCGGCACCAGTGCTTTTGCCGGCTGCAAGAAACTGACGAAAGTGACCATCGGAACAGGCCTTACAGACCTTGGAAAGAGCGTGTTCAATGGCGACAAGAAACTGACAAGGATCACGATCAAGTCCCAAAAGCTTGCGAAGGTCGGATCGAAGGCATTCAAGAATGTCGCGGCGAATGTTGTCATCAATGTCCCGAACAGCAAAGTCTCGAAGTATAAGAAGCTCTTCTCGGGCAAGGGCCTGCAGAGCACGGCAACGGTCAAATAATCATCAGACACCCGGATCCTCCTCCTTTGAGGGGGATCTTTTTACATAACCCGCGGTGCCTGTCCCCGTGGGCTGTTGACACGACCGATATCAAAAACGTATAATCATACGAGATGTTTCCGGGAAACGGAACGAATGAGCATGTGAGGACGATCATGAATATAGCAATCATTATTGCCGGCGGTTCCGGCACGCGCATGGGACAGGATATCCCGAAACAGTTCATCAATGTATATGACAAGCCGGTGCTGATCTATACGCTGGAGGGGTTCCAGAAGCATCCGCAGATCGACGCGATCGAGGTCGTATGTCTGGACGGCTGGCATGATATCCTGAAAGCTTATGCAAAGCAGTTCAATATCGACAAGCTGAAATGGGTCGTGTCCGGGGGAAATTCCGGTCAGGAATCCATCCGGAACGGCGTATACAATCTGGAAGGAAAATGCAGTGATGATGATATCATCATCATTCATGACGGTATCCGCCCGCTCGTGGACGAGACGGTGCTTTCGGATGTGATCATCAAGTGTGAAAAATACGGAAATGCCGTGACCTCCATGCCGTACAATGAGCAGATCTTTGTGGTGGATGATGAGATCAGCACCGTGAAGTACATTCCGCGGGAGACGCTGCGCCGTGTCGCGACACCGCAGGCATACCGGTTCGGGAAGCTTTTTGAGAAATATCATGAGGCTTTTGAAAAGGAGATCGGGATCTACGGCTCTTCCTATACGAACACGATGATGGTGGAGCTCGGAGAACGGCTGTATTTCGCGGCGGGATCGGATAAGAATATCAAGCTGACAACGCCGGACGATCTGGAGATGTTCAAAGCGTATCTGAAGTCGGATAAGGATAACTGGCTGAAGTGAAAGCAGAGACGCTGCGGCAGAAAAATCCTGCCGGAAACAGAATGTGAGGGATGGAGACAGTGACGCTTCGGCAGAAAAATCCTGCCGGAAACAGGGCACGGGGTGAACAGTTCCCGGCAGGATTTGTCCGCCGCAGCTGTCTGCTGCCCGGAGTGAAGGGTCTGTCATCCTGAGGAGCGAAGTGACGAAGGATCCACCGCGTGAAGGCTGCGGTTTTTTTACAGGTGATTGCAGATGAATTTATATGAAAACAAACTTTACATGGAAGACGTGAAATACACTGCGGAGCTTTCGCTTCCCTGGGAAAAGCTTTCAGGGAAAACAATTCTCATCAGCGGCGTGACCGGCCTGATTGGCAGCTTCCTTGCCGATGTCCTTTTGTACAGAAACAGGGCTTACGATGCCGGCATCACCATCCTCGGACTCTGCCGCGATACAAATGCTGCCGCCGAAAGATTTCAGAAGCCTTCCCCTCAGCCTTCCCCTTCAGGGGAAGGCGGCGCGTTCAGCGCCGGAAGAGGTTCGGAAGGTGGGGCGGTGAGTGCTGCAGCCAGCCTTCACCTCTTCTCTCATGATATCAACATCCCGCTCGCCCCTGGCACCCTCGGCCGTGCGGATTTCGTCCTTCATCTTGCCTCCAACACCCACCCGGTCCAGTATGCCACGGATCCCATCGGCACCATCACTTCCAACATCATCGGCCTGATGAACATGCTGGAGTATGCCTGTGACTGCAGCTCGGAACGTGTTCTCTTTGCTTCCTCCAATGAGATCTACGGAGAGAACCGCGGGGATGTGGAGCTGTTCGATGAACATTACTGCGGCTACATTGATTCCAATACGCTCCGCGCCGGTTATCCGGAAAGCAAACGCTGCGGCGAGGCGCTCGTGCAGGCATATATCAGGCAGAAAGGGACGGATGCCGTGATCGCGCGTCTCACCCGTTCCTACGGCCCGACGATGAAAATGTCGGACACCAAGGCGATCAGCCAGTTCATCCGGAAGGGGATCGCCGGGGAGGATATCGTCCTGAAATCCGCCGGGGAGCAGTATTACAGTTACACCTACGTATCCGATGCAGTTGCCGGATTGCTGACAGTGCTTCTTGCAGGCGAATGCGGCGCGGCTTACAACATTTCCGATGAAGCATCGGATATCAAACTCAAGGACCTGGCGGCGCTGATCGCCGGATGCGCAGGAAAGAAGGTCGTGTTTGATCTGCCGGATGCCACAGAGGCTGCCGGTTTTTCCAAAGCAACGAAGGCACGGCTTGACGGCAGCCTGCTGAAGACGCTGGGCTTTGCCCCGCGGTATGATATCCGCACAGGAATTGAAAGAACGATAACGATCTTGAGGTAAGCCATCCGGCTTGCCTTTTTTGTACGTTCATCTGATGTCTGTGCGGCTTTTTGCGCTGCTGAAAGATCTGCCGGAGCATTCTTCTACCGGCTTTGGGTGTTTTGCAGTACGTGCTGAACCGGCGATACCCCGGAAAAGATCTCTACATAATGCCTGAATGAAATAATTGGGTATGAAATCAACATTAAACCGAGATGATACCCTTTTCAGAATATGCATAAGTAAGAATGGTTTAGAAAAAGGGTATCGTTGATGAAAAAGCAGCAGAAATCCGCAAGATTTTCAACGAATGGGAGAGATTGTGCTCCGTTTATGGGGTATCGTCAGACAGTCAAAGGTGCTGTTACAGAAAATGATAAGGAGCGATACAGGAAGACAGGATTTGAACAGCCATTGCAGCAGGATAACAGTTCATTTCAATTTC
The DNA here is from genome assembly GCA_002373555.1 of Lachnospiraceae bacterium UBA3645. Classification (GTDB taxonomy): domain Bacteria; phylum Bacillota; class Clostridia; order Lachnospirales; family Lachnospiraceae; genus UBA3305. The sequence goes on along the minus strand of DFKM01000131.1, from coordinate 7,275 downwards.
TGAGCAAAGAAGACTTGCGGAGGATGACAGCTTTTTGCTATAATAATAGTGGTAATTTACAAGTTGGCGTAAATGTGTAAAAACAAATGATCTGGGACGGCAAAGAGCCGCCCGTTATTAAACAAGGAGGAATGCTTATGAAGAAAGGAACTGTAACAAGACTGTTTGGGCTGATCCTGCTGCTGGTGATATGTCTTGGAATATCACGAAACATTGTATTTGCGGATTCTGTAATTGAAGTGCAGAATGGGAAGGAATATACCGTCAGTTCCGGACAGAGGCTGCACATCAAGCTTTCTTCCGATGTTGATGTTTATATGATCGGAAGATTATCCCTCAGAATATGTACTAATTCTGCCTGCGACAATGTTTACATGAACATGACGTTAGATGAGGGGGAACAGATACCGCTGACTGCCGGAGATTGGTATATTAAAATTACCAACGGATCCGGCCCGTTCACCGTTGCCTGGGAAGAACACTATACCAACAAAACGTTGTCTGCGGCAGATCCGCTCCGTGTACCGGCGAAAGGCTCCTCGATAACAGTTGAGCGGGATTATGGAACGTATTATTTTACGATGGAACTGACGGAGTCGGCGAAACTTGACTTTACGAAAACAGAAAAGGACTGGATGTATCTCTGGGTGAATAAGGGAAAGGTGGCAGAAAATACCGATAATGCTGAGTTGCTTGAGCTGCCGTATTTTAAGGACAAGGCCTCACTGCTGCTTCCAAAGGGGACATATACGATTATCATCTCCAATAACGGTTCTCACAGTGGAGAGAATGGCGTCACAATCACCCGTCAGAACTGGACCGGCATCTCGAAGCTCACCCCGGACAACGACGGAAAGATCGTCGGCACCGTCGGTACGAAATTCGACTATAAAGTCTACTATGAACCGAAGAACGCCGATTCGAAGATCAGCGTAAAATCCGCCTCCTTCGGCAGCAACACACGTATGAAGCTGAAAAGCAAGAGCAATGGGGTAGCGGTCTTCGAGGTAGATTTCACGAATGATGAAGCGAACAAACAATATACGCTGCCTTACAAGAACAACGAGACAACGAGGAGCTACAACAGGGTACAGTTCACATCCGAGGAAGGGGTCACTGCAATCGCGGAAAAGATGGCCGGACCGGAGGCGCCGGAACTTTACGGAACCATGACAGGATCCACGAAAGCGGTTTCCATTCCTGTCACAGCGCATCCCAATGCCAATAAATTTGTTGCTTATGTAAAGACAAAGAAGAAAGGCTGGGTATATACCGGAGAGACCTCGACCAACGAAAACGGAATATATTATGTCAACTGCAAGAAGCTGAATCCCGGAAAGGAATATACCTTCAGGGTCTATGCTTATGCGGACGGCGTAAAAGGCGGCTATCTGGAAGTGAAAGGCGTGACCGCCTACAACCTCAAACCGACCAAATGCAAAGCTGTTGCGCAAAAAGCAAAATTTGTGAAGAGGAAAAAGGATTACGAATGGAGATTTAACTGGACCAGAGGATGGTATAAGGTCGGATTCACGGATTATACGGTGCATACCGTGAAGATCTCCTACAAGATCCCGAAGAAAGCCTCGGGAATGTATGTGACCGTGAACGGCAAGAAGCTGAAGAGCGGAAAGAAACTGACCTTCACGCTCGGCGGAAAGACAAAGGCTGGAAAGAAGACCCCGATCATCTTCCAGACGGTCAGAAAATCCGGAAAATGCATTGCTTACGGCCCGACCGTAAAGGTGAAATGCAAACTGAAAGCAGGGAAATAAGCAATGAGCAAGGGAGACAGGAGACTGTCTCCTTTTTCAATCGGCGGAAGAAAACAACAAAGGAGGCGGGGACCGCCTCCTTGCTCCTTCTTATTTCACTTTCTTCGTGCACGTGATCGCCAGCGCCCCGGGTCCGATATGGCAGGCTACGGAGAGCGACAGCGGATCCGCATGGAAATCCAGGATGCTTCTTCCGGGGAATTCCTTCAGCGCTTCCTGCTGGAACTTGTCGAATTCCTTTTTATTGTAGGTATAAGACATATGGAAGACGCAGTTGTCCGCGCCGCCGAACCGGTGCTCGGCATCCGCTTTCACGGCTTCGATCATGATCTTCTTCGCGATCTTCACGGAACGGGCGTTGTGGAAGGAATCCAGTTTCTCGCCCTGAATCTGCAGGACCGGCTTCAGCTTCAGCAGCGTGCCGACAGCGGCAGCAGCGGGCGTCAGTCTTCCGCCCTTCTTCAGATACGTCAGCGTATCGACCATGATGTAGATACTGGCATCCAGCTTCGTTTCCATCAGCTTGTCGTGAATCTCCTGTGCGTTCGCACCGTCATCGGCCATCTTCAGCGCATCCAGTACGGACAGCCGCTGGGTGACGGAGATTCGCTGATTGTCGACGACCTTGACCCGGCCGTCATATTCCTCCGCCAGTGTCATGGCGGTATGGCAGGAGCTGGACAGGCCGCTGGACATGGGAATATAGACCACCTCGTCGTGATCCTTTAAGAGCTTGTCCCACATATCCATCGTATCGCCGGGCGAAGGCATGGATGTGGAGATCTTCGCACCGTCCTTCAGCATGTCATAAAATTCATCCTGGGTCAGGTTGATGTCTTCGAAATAGAGTTTATCATTGATATAAAACGGCATCGGCATGACGCGCACGCCCAGCTCTCTGGCTTCGGCCTGAGAGATCCCGCTGTTGCTGTCGGTCAGAATAGCGACTTTGCTCATATATTTTTTCCTCGCAGATTATTTCTTTACAGATACAAACTGATAGAGATTATAAGCGTTTGTTTCCTGTAATGCAAGCGTTCTTTCAGTTGCATTTGCACTGCTGATACTGTAAAATGGGAAGGCACGCAAAGCTGCGGAGGAAGACACATGAGCAGTATTATCCGTACCGACAAACTGACATTTGAATATACCAGAAAAGACGAAGAGAACAAGGTGATTGATACGGTCCGGGCCATTGACGAAGTGGATCTGGACATTGAAAAGGGCGATTTCATTGCCGTGCTTGGCAGAAACGGTTCCGGCAAATCCACGCTGGCCAAGCACATCAACGCGCTTCTCTATCCGTCCGGCGGCACGATCTGGGTCGGCGGCATGGATACGAAGGATGACGCGCATCTGTGGGATATCCGCCAGACCGCCGGTATGATCTTCCAGAATCCCGACAATCAGATGGTCGCTTCCGTGATCGAGGAGGATGTCGGTTTCGGCCCGGAGAACATGGGCGTCCCGACGGAGGAGATCTGGAAGCGTGTCGCGCACAGTCTGGAAGCCGTGGGCATGACCGCCTACGCAAAGAAATCCCCGAATCATCTTTCCGGCGGACAGAAACAGCGCATCGGCATCGCCGGTGTCCTGGCTATGCGGCCGCAGTGCATCGTGATGGACGAACCGACAGCCATGCTGGATCCGATCGGCCGGCGGGAGGTCATCCGGACCGTCCATGAACTGAATCAGAACGAACATATCACCGTCATTCTGATCACCCACTATATGGAAGAAGCGGTCGATGCGGACCATGTCTTTGTCATGGAACACGGAAAAGTGAAGCTTTCCGGCACGCCGAAGGAAGTCTTCTCCCGCGTCGAGGAACTGAAACGCCTGAACATGAGCGTACCGCAGGTCACGGAGCTCGCGTATGAACTGAAGAAAAGCGGTGTCGATTTACCGGATGGAATTTTAAAGATCGAGGAGCTGACGGAAGCATTATGTCACTTGAGCTGAAAAATGTAAATTATACCTATAACCCGGGTACACCCATGCAGCAGGTCGTTCTTCAGGATATCAATGTGACCATTGAAAAAGGAGAATTCCTGGCGATCATGGGACATACCGGATCGGGAAAATCCACCCTGATCCAGCATTTCAACGCGCTGATCGCACCGACCTCCGGGCAGGTGCTCTTTGAAGGACAGGATGTTTTTGCTGATGGGTTCGATAAAAGAATGCTCCGCAGCAGGGTGGGCATGGTGTTCCAGTACCCGGAGCATCAGCTCTTTGAGGAGACCGTTTTCGAAGATATCTGTTTCGGGCCCAGAAATATGAAACTGTCGGAAGAGGAAGTGAAGGCGCGCGCCGAAGAAGCAATGAAGCTGGCCGGCGTGCCGGAGATTTTCCGGGAACGTTCTCCCTTTGAACTTTCCGGCGGACAGAAGAGAAGAGTGGCGATCGCCGGTGTGCTCGCCATGAAGCCGGAATATCTGATCCTGGACGAGCCGACCGCCGGACTGGATCCGGGCGGACGCGATGAGATCCTGGATCTTCTGAAAAATCTGCATGAGCAGTCCGGGATCAGCATCATTCTTGTTTCCCACAGCATGGAGGATATCGCGAACTACGCACAGAGGATCCTCGTGCTGAACGGCGGCCGGATCGTGCTTTCCGGTACGCCCAGAGAAGTCTTCCGGCATGCGGACGAGCTTTCCGGATACGGCCTGTCTGTGCCGCAGGCGGCCAGGATCATGCATGCGCTGAAAGAAAAGGGCTTTGATGTGGATACGGATGCGAATACGGTCGCGGAAGCGAAGGCCTCCATCCTCGCGGCGCTGGCGAAGCGCGGCGTGAACGTCGGAAAGGCAGGTGAGGCGGATGCTTAAAGACATGACGCTCGGACAGTACTATCCTGTCGACTCCATGGTGCACAGGCTCGATCCGCGCACCAAGCTGGCAGGCACACTGCTGTATATCATCTCGCTGTTCATTACCAACAATGTGGTCGGCTACGCAATCGCGTTCCTGTTCCTGTGCCTGTGCATCGGACTGTCGCATGTGCCGCCGAAATATATCATCAAGGGCCTGAAGCCGGTGCTCGTGCTGATGTTCATCAGCATCTTCTTTAATCTGTTCTTCATTAAGGGAGAGCCGGTCCTCTTCTCCTGGAAATTCATCACGATCACCCAGCCCGGCCTGCGCCAGGCGATCCTCATGGCTGTCCGTCTGGTGTTCCTGATCAGCGGTTCCGCACTGATGACCTACACCACCACGCCGACCGCGCTGACAGACGGCATGGAGAAGGGCCTCGGCTTCCTGAAGATCTTCAAGGTGCCGGTGCATGAGATCGCCATGATGATGTCGATCGCGCTCCGCTTTATCCCGATCCTTGCGGAAGAAGCCGATAAGATCCAGAAAGCCCAGACGGCGCGCGGCGCTGTCTTTGACGAAGGCAATGTCATCCAGCGGGCGAAAGCGCTCGTGCCGCTGCTCGTACCGCTCTTTATCTCCGCCTTCCGCCGGGCGACCGATCTGGCCATGGCCATGGAGGCCAGATGCTATCACGGCGGAGACGGCCGCACGAAGATGCATCCGCTGAAATACGGCCGGAACGACATGCTGGTCTATGCCGCATTTCTGATGTATCTTGCACTGGTCTTCATCAGCAGGAAGATCAGCATCGGGTTATAAATATGAAGAGGATCATGCTGACCGTTGCCTATGACGGCACGGCGTATCACGGCTGGCAGCTGCAGCCGCGGGCGGTCTCTGTCGAGGAGGTGCTGAACCGCGAGCTGTCCCGCGTCACCGGCGAGGAGATCAAAGTGAAGGGCACGAGCCGCACGGATGCGGGCGTGCACGCGGAAGGGAATTTGTGCATTTTCGATACGGAATCTCCGATCCCGCCGGAAAAATTCTCCTATGCGGTGAACAGAAGCCTGCCGGCGGATATCGTGATACAGGAATCCCGGGAAGTCCCTGCGGATTTTCATCCGCGGAAATGGGACAGCGAGAAGACCTACGAATACCATATCGTCCGCTGCAGGCATGCGGATCCGTTAAGAAGCCGGTATGCGTTCTGCTGTTATTATGATCTGGATGCCGCGCTGATGTCGCAGGCGGCGGCGCATCTGGTCGGCGAATATGATTTTACCAGCTTCTGTTCTGCCGACACGGAGAAGGAATCCCATGTGCGGAGGATCCTTTCGCTGACGGTCGAAGAACGGGGCGATGAGATCGTGCTCACCGTGACCGGAAACGGTTTCCTTTATAATATGGTAAGGATCATTGCAGGGACGCTCATGGAGGTGGGAAAAGGACGCATTCCGCCGGCGGCGGTCGCGGAAATCCGCGATGCGAAGGACCGGAAGGCGGCCGGACCGACAGCGCCGGCGTGCGGGCTGCGGCTCGTGCGGATCCGGCTGATCGACCCGCCGTGGAAGGCTGAAAAATGACGATTTTTCGTCATTTTCCCGCTTGACACGCCAGAAATCGTGGGGTATACTGACAGGGCACGGTTCAGGTGCTCTGTTTTTTTGTCTGCCAAAGCCCCGGCAGGAAGGACGGAAGCCCGGCCGTCGGTGACGCGGATCTTCGTGACAGCAGCTCCTTCGCATGAGTGGACATGCGCGGGACGTCATGACGGGAAGCGGCGCCTCGTCAGAGGGCGCAGCGGTGTGCCTGCTGACGGAGCTGTGAAAAGCACAGCAAACGGAAAATTCAGTCAGATTCATCGTATATATTATAAGGAGGCCTCACCATGAAGACATACATGGCCAGCCCGGATACCATCGAGAGAAAATGGTATGTGGTTGATGCAGAGGGAAAGAATCTCGGACGTCTGGCTTCAGAAGCAGCCAAAGTCTTAAGAGGAAAGAATAAGCCCACATTTACTCCCCATATCGATACGGGAGATTATGTAATCGTAGTCAATGCCGCAAAAGTCAACGTGACCGGCAAGAAGCTGGATCAGAAGATCTACTATCATCACTCCGAGTACGTAGGCGGAATGAAGGAGACCACCCTTCGCGAGATGCTCGCAAAGAAGCCTGAGGCTGTCATCGAGCACGCTGTAAAGGGAATGCTTCCCAAGGGACCCATCGGCAGCCAGATGATCAAGAAGCTGTATGTTTATGCGGGACCCGAGCACAACCAGCAGGCACAGAAGCCTGAAGAGCTCACATTCTGATCACGTAAGGAAAGGAGGAAATGAACATGGCTAACAGATTCTACGGAACAGGAAGAAGAAAAAAGAGCATCGCCCGTGTCTATGTTACACCCGGCACTGGAAAGATCACCATCAATAAGAGAGATATCGATCAGTATTTCAGCATGGAGACCCTGAAGGTCGTCGTACGCCAGCCCCTGGAAGCGATCCAGGCAGCCGATAAGTTCGATGTACTGGTCAACGTACACGGCGGCGGCTTCACCGGCCAGGCCGGTGCGATCCGTCACGGCCTCTCCCGTGCGCTGCTGCAGGCAGATCCGGAGAACCGTCCGGTTTTAAAGAAAGCAGGTTTCCTTACAAGAGATCCGAGAATGAAGGAAAGAA
>DFKM01000130.1 GCA_002373555.1 Lachnospiraceae bacterium UBA3645 | reverse complement strand
CTGTTTTATGAACACTGCGCTAACGCGGGAATCTTTTTTTGTCTTCAGAATTATTCCATGCCAGGTGCTGCCGGGCAGCAGATTACTCCGTTTCTTTTTCCTTCGGCATCCGCATATTCCGCTCCCGGTACTCCGAAGGCGAGCAGCCGATCCGCTTGATGAACATGTTCGTAAAATGCGCCGGATTGTCATAGCCCATTTTTTCGGCGATCGCCACGACCGTCATATCCGTCTTCAGCAGCAGCTCGGTCGCATACGTCACCCTGGCCGTGATCGCATAGTTGATCGGCGAAACATGGTACGCGTCATTGAAGATACGGCTGATGTGTGACTGACTGATATTGAAATGCTTCGAAAGCGATTCCAGCGTGATGCCGGCGCCGTCCGTTTCCATAATGTATTTCATGATCGCCGAGGCGGTTTCGTGCTCTTCGCTGTCTTCGAACGGATCTGCGTGGGCCAGCATTTCCTTTGCTGTCAGGATCAGGGAGAGCGCAGCCGCCTGAAACGCGGCATCGGAACGGCCGCCGTTTCCTGCATGAATGGAAAACAGGGCATCGATCAGATGAATCGCGGTGGAAGGATCATTGCCGCCGGAGAAGGTCACGTCACAGTCTTTCAAAAATTCCTGCAGTTCGGATCCGTCGTCCTTCTTCCGGAAACGGATCGAATAATACGTCATGCCTTCGGCGCTGTCTGAAACAAAACGGTGATGCCGCATGGGCGGAATGATCACGACGGAACCCGGTGCCATCGGGCAGGAAAGATCGTCTAAGAGCAGACTGCCGGAGCCGGTCATGATAAAGGCGATCTCATAGGAATCGTCATGGATATGAAAAGGATAGACCCACTGCGGCAGATTGTCCGCATACGAAAGATTGGTGATCTCGACAAACGGCGGTTCTTTGATCGGATTGTCAAGATCATTTTTATAATCATAGATCCACATTTCCTGCTCCTTCAGAATCCTTCCTGTCTTCGCTGTTTCCGCAGCTCACAGCGCTTCAGTGCGGATGCGTATTCCAGCTGCTCCGCTTCGGTCTCCACGATCAGTTCCGGTACTTCGATCGGCTGTCCGTCATCGTCGATGGCGACCTCTGTGAGATAGGCTCTGTTGATCACATGCCTTGTTCCGTCAAATTCTTCTTTGTAAGTATCTACCCGGACCTCCATGGAAGTCCGTCCCGTGTATGTGACATGTCCGATGAGCACGACCATATCGCCGGTCATGACCGGCGCCTTGAACTGCAGATTGTCGATGGCTGCCGTGGTGATGTTCGAACCGGAGTGCCGCATGGCGACGATCCCCGCGACTTCATCGATCCATTTCATCAGCTCGCCGCCGAAAAGACGTCCGTAATGATTGACGTGCGTCGGGCGGATCATATACTGCTGTTCGGTATGAGAGTCGGCAGCTCTTTTTCTTGCGCGCATAATGCATTCCCCCTGGTCTGAATTATTAATACTGTAGCATAACGGGAAATGAAAAGCAAATCAGGAACGCTCTTCATTTTTTCATAAGAATATCTTCTCCGGTTTCCATATTGCATGGATGACAGCCTTTTGCTATTGTATAGGTGTACTAACAATGATAGTACACATAAATACAGATGAGAACGACTGGGAAAGGAGGTACGGATGTTTCATATAGATGTTATGAGCCGCAGACCGGTCTATGAGCAGCTTGTCGACGAAGTGGAGCGCTTCATTCTGCGCGGTGTACTGGAACCGGATCAGCAGATCCAGTCTGTGCGGTCGCTCTCCATGGAACTGGCCGTCAATCCCAATACGGTGCAGAAAGCATTTTCGGAACTGGACCGGCGCGGGATCGTCTACGCGGTTCCCGGCAGGGGATGCTTTGTCAAAAGCGGTGCAAAGGAAAGGATAGGAGAACGTATGAGACAGGGACTCGGCAATTTTACCGAACAGGTTTATGAGCTTGCGCTTGCAGGCATAGATAAGGAAACCGTTATGAGCTGTGTGGAAGACGCATTTGCACGGAAAGGAGAGAGCAATGATACAGGCAGAGGGCTTGACGAAGAAATTTCATGATTTTACTGCACTCGATGCGATCCATTGCCGGATTCCGGAGGGGTGCATTTACGGAATGGTCGGTTCGAACGGGGCCGGAAAATCCACTTTCCTGCGGCTGGTGACCGGTATTTACAGACCGGATGCAGGAACCGTTATGATCGACGGGGAACCGGTCTATGAGAATCCGCATATCAAGGAACAGATCGCTTTCGTGCCGGACGAACTGTATTTCATGAACGGCACCTCCATGAACCGGATGGCGGATCTTTACCGTGCGGCGTATCCCGCTTTTGACAAAGCCAGATTCGAATATCTGACAAAGACCTTCGAACTGCCGGCGGACCGGTCGGTGAACGGCTTCTCAAAGGGAATGAAACGACAGGCGGCCATTATCCTGGCGCTGTCCACCCGTCCGAAATACATGTTCTTCGACGAGACATTTGACGGACTGGATCCGGTCATGCGAAATCTGGTAAAAACGCTGATCGTCAAGGACGTGCTGGAGAACAAGGCGACGGCGATCATCACATCGCACTCGCTCAGAGAGCTGGAGGATACCTGCGATCAGCTCGCGCTGCTTCACAAGGGCGGCGTGGTGCTGGAAAGCGATGTGCTGAATCTGAAGACCTCGCTGTTCAAGCTCCAGGTAGCGTATACAGGTCAGTACGGACAGGAACGGTTCGCCGGCCTGGATATCCTGCATTATGCCAAGCGCGGATCGGTCACCACGATGATCATCAAAGGAGACCGCGAGGAGACGATCGACAGGCTCCGGGCGACCAATCCTCTGCTGCTGGATGTGCTTCCGCTGACGCTGGAGGAAGTTTTTACCTATGAACTGGAGGCGCTCGGATATCATTTTGATGTGAACGGCTATGATTTTATCACGGAAGGAGGGGATGAGCATGAAAAAAACGTGGTTCGATAAAGCACTCTTCAGAGATGCGTTCAGACAGCTCTCTGTCAGCGGACTGATCATCCTTCTGATCATGTGCATGCAGGCTGTCCTTCTGCCGATCGGCATAATTCTCGCAGACAGGGGGACTGCAAGGATCATAACAAACGCGTGCGGCGTGCTCGAGACCGACCCGATGGTCTTCCTGCTGTTTACATGCGTTACGCCATTGATGGCTGTCGCGCTGTTCCGGTTCCTGGCAAGAAGAAATGACAGTGACTTTTATCATTCGATCCCGCAGACCAGAGAGTGTCTGTTCCTGAGTTTCTCTGCAGCAGTCATGGCGTGGACCGTGATCCTGCAGTTCGTACCGATGATCATCGGGACCGTGATCCATCTGGCGTTCCCTTCGCACTTTTCCATCGACTGGAAGGCGCTGCTGACAGGGAACCTGATGCTGCTGATCGCGGAGTTCATGGTCCTGTCCGCCGTCCTTCTGGGAATTACGGTCACGGGCAGCATACTGACGAATCTGATCGTATCTCTCCTGATCATTTTCTTCCCGCGTGTCGTGATGATGGTGCTGAAGCTCAGCATTGGCGGATCGCTGACCATCGTTTCCGATCATTATCTTTCCCTGATGGGGAACGGATGGAATCTGGTGACCAGTCTGGTGATGGGCGTGTTCGGAGAGGGGATCAATGTGCTGTATTCCTTCACTGCCGGCGCGTATACCTTTGTTCTGGCACTCGTTTATTATCTGCTGGCACTCGGGATGTTTGTCAAGCGCAAATCGGAAGCGGCCGGTGAAGCATCCGTTCATCCGGTGCTGCAGCTGGTGTTCCGCCTTCTGCCTGCCACAGCCTATTGCCTGGCCCCCACCGTCATGGCATTTTCCTATATTGTCGACAGGACGAATACCGTTCAGGCGGACGAGTGGTATGTGGTTTTTGTGCTGTACCTCATCGGAATCGTACTTTACTTCATCTACGAGCTTGTCACGACCAGAAAAGTAAGGAATCTGGCAAAGGCAGCGCCGGGACTTGTCATTCTGGCAGGAATCCAGATCGTGATCCTGTTCGGAATGATCGGCTTAAGAAGCAGCCTGATCTCCTATCAGCCGGAAGCTTCGGAGATAGAATCCGTTTCCTTTATGCCGGACAGCACGTATATGTGGGATGACAGCAATACAGGGGCTGTATTGAGCGGATATCTGACCGGCAAAGTGGCCGGCGTGGAACTGACGGATGATCATCTGAAGGAGATCATATCCGTAAGACTGAAGGAGTCCGCTGCCTATGATAAGTATCCCAAACAGAGATCCGAAGCGGATAATGAATATTTCGGAAAACAGGTGATGATCGTTTCCGGCGGAAGGAAGCATTACCGTGTCCTGCATCTGAAACAGACGGATATTGCCGAGATGGCAGCCGTGCTGAAAGATCAGAAAGAGATCCGTGACATTTACATGAATCTTCCGAAGGCAGACGGCAGGGATGTACGTATCACGCTGATAAACAGCATGGTGTCCAATCAGACCATGAGTGCGGAGGCGGCAGCGGAAGCATACGCGGCGCTTCAGCAGGATGTGCAGGATATGGGCTTTGAATCCTGGTATGAATTCTGCTCCAATGAAATGGATTACAGCACCCAGTTCTACAGACTGTATCTCAGATGCAGGGAAGGCAATGAATGGTCCGGGTCTGTTTTCCCGATCGGAGAGAGGACGCCGAAAGCACTGGCTGTCTGCATGTCACATACCTATGAAACACAGAAGCCGGACATTCAGGCCGCGGCGGAAATGATCCGGGATCTGGATGAACGGTATGCGGAGGGCCAGAAGATCGAGATCACTTACAGTAATGTATTTGTTTCGGAATATAATGCAAAAGGCGCTTATGTAAAAGATGATGTATTCAACATTGCAGATGAAAAGGCCAGGAAGAGCCTGCTGGAGCTCCTGGAACGCCAGAACGGAAAGCCGGCAGCAGACGGAAGCTATATGATGCTGACGATCGATTTCGAATGGGCGGTCAGTGATGCCGTTAATACCGAAGCGTACGATCCGGTGAGGGATACGGAGAGTCTGCATACAGTGAATTATTTCCTGATCCTGGATGAGAACGGCCTGAAAGGGATCGATCCGGCCGTGTTCGGGACGGAAGGATAAAAAGCGGAAACCGACGGGGATAACCCCGTCGGTTATTTGTTCATTCCCTGTTATCTCAGATCCGGGCCACGCCGCTTCTTCGCGCCGCTTCGGCCGTCGCTTTCGCCAGCGCGTCTCTCACGCGCGGGTCGAATGCCTTCGGCAAAACGTAATCCGCGCAGAGCTCTTCGGGCGTGATGATATTGGCGAGCGCATGTGCGCAGGCAAGCTTCATTTCGTCATTGATATCGGAGGCTCTGACATCCAGTGCACCGCGGAAGATGCCGGGGAAGCAGAGAACGTTGTTGAGCTGGTTCGGGAAGTCGGATCTGCCGGTGCATACCACGGCAGCGCCGGCTGCTTTTGCTTCATCGGGGAAGATCTCGGGCGTCGGGTTCGCGCAGGCGAAGATGATCGGATCCTTGGCCATCCGGCGGACCATATCGGGCTTCAGCAGACCGGGTGCGGATACGCCGAGGAACAGATCGGCACCGTCAATTACATCATTCAGTGTGCCTTTCTTCATTTCGCGGTTCGTCACCTTTGCCATCTCCTCCAGCGCGGGAGAGTTAGAGGGTCTTCCCTCATAGACGACACCGTCGATATCAGTCATGATCACATGTTTCAGTCCGGCCTTCATCAGCATCTTGACGATCGCGGTTCCTGCGGAGCCGGCACCGGAGGTGACGAGTTTGATATCTTCGATCTTCTTGCCGACGACTTTCAGGGCGTTGATGACACCGGCCAGTGCGATGACGGCGGTTCCGTGCTGGTCATCATGGAA
>DFKM01000162.1 GCA_002373555.1 Lachnospiraceae bacterium UBA3645 | reverse complement strand
GCGCCGCCTTCGATCAGGTTGGTCAGGCGGATACCGCGTCTCACATACAGGAAACCAACCCCCTTCGGGCCGTGGTATTTGTGTGCAGAGGAGGAAAGCATGTCAATATTGTCGGCCTGCACATCCACCGGAATGTGCGCAATCGCCTGGACGGCATCCGTATGGAACAGAACGCCTTTCTCCCTGCAGACCGCACCGATCTCCCGGATCGGCTGGATCGTCCCGATTTCATTGTTCGCGTACATGATCGTGACCAGACATGTATCCTCCCGGATCGCGGCCGCGACCTCCTCTGGAAGAACAATGCCGTTCTCATGCACGTCGAGAAGCGTGATCTCAAATCCTTCCTTCTCAAGTGCATTCAGCGTATGCAGCACCGCATGATGCTCGAATGCAGTGGAAATGATATGCTTCTTCCCCTTCTGCCTTCCGAGATAAGCCGCTGAACGGATGGCCTGATTATCGGCCTCGCTGCCGCCGGAAGTAAAATAGATCTCCCGCGGATCCGCATTGATCACTGCTGCGACATCCTCTCTCGCCTTCTCCAGCACCTCTTTTGCTGTCTGTCCGATGCTGTAGAGGCTGGAGGGATTTCCGTATGTTTCCTTCAGATGCTGTATCATTGTTTTGATCGCCGTTTCACTCATTTTTGTAGTGGCGGCATTATCTGCATAGATCACTGTAGTGCTCCTTTCTTTAATACTGCAGGTATTCTATACCCTTTTACCTACTGTGTCAATAGGTTTTATCCAATTCATGCTTGATTTACCCATTTAACCTGCGGTATAATAGGCAGGAAGAAAGGCGGTGATGTTTTGATATCGACAAAAGGACGCTATGCGCTGCGCGTAATGATCGATCTTGCCGAACAGAAAACGGACAGCTATATTCCGTTAAAGGATATCGCTGCCCGTCAGGGGATCTCGAAAAAATATCTGGAAATCATTGTCAAGGAAATGGTCTCCGGCGGACTGCTCACCGGCGCCAGCGGAAAAGGCGGCGGTTATAAGCTCTGCCGGCAGCCGGAGGACTATAATGTCGGCGAGATCCTGGAACTGATGGAGGGCACGCTCTCCTCTGTCGCCTGTCTCGCGGCAGGGACAAATGAATGCCCCCGGAAAGAAGCCTGCCAGACCCTCCCGATGTGGTCGGAATATGATGAAATGGTACATGACTTCTTCTACGGAAAAAAACTGAGCGATCTGGTCAGATGACCGGACCGCTCTGTTTTTTATTTTCAGTCATCGTATGCGGTAAATGTTCCTTTTACGGTCTTATACTTTTTGGTTCCGTAAGGCGCAACACCGGTGATCTGATAGCTGTATGTCTCTCCTGCTTTGAGTCCGCTGACGCGCAGCTCGATCTCATCATTATCTTTCCTGAGAATCTTTACTGAATAATTCTTGTTCTCATCGGAGATCTTTACCTTGAGGTTCTTATAGGACACCCTGCTCTTGAAATCGATGGAAACCTCGTCATCTTCGGCATCATAATCGACTTCTTCCACAACGACTTTCTTACCTGCAGGGATCTTGAAACTGCCCTTGACCGTATAATATTTTTTGGTACCTGCTTTACGGACCTTGGTGATCCGGAAAGTATATTTCTTTCCGGCCTTAAAGTTCTTTACGGTAAAATCAAGATCATCATCGTCCTTATCGGTGATCACAGCCTTATAGCTCTTCCCGGAAGAATCCTTCACCTTGATCTTTGTCTTTCCGTATTCGACATGACCTTTGAAATCCACATCTACCTGGCCTTTTTCATCATATTCGACCTTCTGAATTTTGGGGGCTTTGCTTTTAGCTGCCATGGCTGCATCCGCACCGGCGAAGGTGAGCGCTGCTGCGAGAAGCCCCATAAATAATGCTGCTAATCCGATTCTCTTTTTCATTTTCACATCTCCTTTTTATTGTTCATTAACGTCGCTGGAAGCATTTATTCCTTTCATACTTCTATTGAACTGATGCAGTTTCTGTAAAACCGCATGTTTTACGGCGAAGATCCTTCGTCGCAGGCTCTTCAGGATGACATGGATTCATATCCATTTACGTTATCCGGTTACAGCTGCGGCAGAAAAATGCTGCCGGGAACTGTTCACCCCGTGCCCTGTTTCCGGCAGCATTTTTCTGCCGCAGCGTCACTTCTTTCGATCAGTCGTCATCTTCATCATCGTCGTGATCATCATCATCATCGTCGTCACGATCGTCGTACCGGTCATCGTCGTCATCGTCGTCATCGCGATCATCATACCTATCGTCATCGTCGTCGGAATATATTCTTTCCGCCGCAGAGGTTACCGCAGCCGGATCACCGTTCCGCACTTCGGTACTTTCCTGCTCTTCATTCACCCAGCTCCGGATCTGCTCTTTCAGCACTTTGCCGCTGTAGGCGTCGATCTCGAATTCATATTCCTGATTGCCGCAGAGGAACTTCACTTCGTATAACGTCCTTCCGTCATCGGTATCCAGACTAGTGCTGTAGAATTCCACGTCGCCGGCCGTCAAACCGGCTTCCGTGAGTGCGGCTTTCTGCGCATTTTCCACGCCGATCAGGGCATCCGCACCGGTACTTCTGCTGCTCTCCGGCTCTTCCGCCGCCGGCTTCTCGGTATTTTCCATCACGACTTCCTTCAGTACGGTCACTTCTCTTTCCCGTACTGCACCGGTCCTGGCATTGATCTCGTATTCATAATCACGCTCGTTCGTATAGAAGTCGATCTCGTAGACCGGTATGCCGTCTTCGGAATCCAGCTTTGTCTTCGTAAATGTGACCTCAAAGGGATCGACGCCCGCGTCCGACAATGCGATCTGTCTGGCCTGGTCTGCGGATACGTCCGGTTCTGCGATGTCAGCATGTACATTTCTGTAGAACATTGCAACGGCAGACACCAGGATCAGCATCATCAGCGCACCGGCCAGGATATAAAAATGCTTTTCTTTTTTCGTATTGCCACCTCCCTTCGGATCCCGGGAAATCATTCTGCATGCATGCCGGTTTCCTTTTCTGCCCTGATCATACCGCAGAAAAATGAAAGGAAAATGAATGCGCATTTATTCTGTCGGGAATTTTATCCGAAACTCCGTTCCTTGTCCGGGCTCCGAAACCACGTCGATGGTTCCGCCATGCTCCCGGACGATCCACTGCACCATGGAGAGCCCCAGGCCCATGCTGCGCGTTTCCTCGCCGTCACTTTCCGCCGCCGTCCTTGCGGCGCCCCTGTAGAACCTCTCCCAGATGTGTCCGAGATCCTCCTTCGGAATGCCGATCCCGTCATCCGCCACCTTCACCGCAATATCTGCGGCATCTTTTCTTACGCTGACATGCACAGTGCCACCGGCCTTCCCGTATTTGATCGCATTATCGATCAGATTATCGAACATTCTGCCGATAAAGACTTCATCGCATTCCATATAGCAGCCTTCTTCGGCATCAGTCCGGATCGTGATATTTCTGGTGCCGGCAAAATGAAGATGACGGCTGGCAGATTCCTCCGCGAGGATGGAAATATCCGCGGTCTCTTTTTTCAGCTGTTCGATTCCCCGGTCCGCTCTGGAGAGCCGCAGCAGCTGGGCGATCAGCGATGACATGCTGTCCGCCTGCTTTTTGATCTCAGTGAGCGACTCTCTGATTTCCTCCGGATCATCCAGATTATCCAGCGCATATTCGCTCTGGGCCTTGATGACGGCGACCGGCGTCCGCAGCTCATGACTGGCATTGTTGGTAAAGCGTTTTTCATTTTCGAAATTGCTTTCGATCTGATCCAGCATTTCATCAAATACGGCCGCCGTACGTCTGACTTCATCGGAATCCTCGATATCGCCGAGTCCTATCCTGCCGGAAAGATCGCCGCTCTGCCGGATCTTTTCCGCTGTATCAATGATCTTAGAGAGCGGTGCGAAGGCCTGTCTGGCGATCATCCATCCGCCTGCCAGCGCAATGATGAGCAGGACGGGAAGGGCGGTCAGAAAGCCTTTCAGCATCTTCATGACAGAAGGTGCCATATCGTTCAGTTCCGCCGAAGTGATTCCCCGGACCCAGATCTTTCCGGTCTTCTGATTTTCGATCAGCCGGTCGTACGTATAATAATCTCTTCCTTCTCCCGGAATCTTCCGGATCTCGTTCTCGGCGAAATCCGACAGAGGCGGAAAGCCTTCCGCCAGCAGCCCGGAGATCACGGTACCGTCCTCCCGGCAGACCACGACATAAGCACCGTCATTGTAATAGGTGATATCTTCATCGATCGACAGTTCTCCGTTCGTGATCCGTACATCCCGGACAGCTCTGTCGGTCAGGGACATCAGATTCTTCTCCGTCTCATCCAGGATCAGACTGTCGCCCACAGCAAGAAGAAGCGCCATCGTCAGCACGATGATCGCCAGGATGGAGAAAGCATACCACAGCACCATTCTGTTTTTGATCGACAGCCTCTTCAACTTTCCTCCCTCATTACATAGCCGTTCCCGCGCACCGTATGGATCAGCTTCCTGTCGTGTCCTTCATCCACCTTTTTCCGGAGATGCCGGATGTAAACATCCACCATATTGGAAGCGCCTTCATAATCATAGTCCCAGAGATGACTCAGGAACTGCTCTCTGGAGAGCACCCTTCCTTTGTTCATGACCATATAGGAAAGCATGGAAAATTCCTTCGCAGACAGGATGATCTCGCGTCCCGCCCGCACCGCAGTATGCTTTTCCGTATCCACGGACAGATCGCCGATCGTGAAGATATTGCTCCGGTTTCCGGTCCTTTTTCTGGTGATCAGCCGGATCCTGGCCATCAGTTCCTCCAGTGCGAACGGTTTTGTCAGATAGTCATCCGCGCCAAGATCCAGTCCTTTCACCTTGTCTTCCGTGGAATCCATCGCCGTGAGCATCAGAACGGAGGCATCCGAGCCGCCGGCCCGCATCCACTGCAGAAGTTCAAAGCCGTTCATCCCGGGGATGATGATATCCAGGATGACAGCGTCATAGGCATCCGACTGCAGATGTTCCTTCGCGGAAATGCCGTCAAAGCAGGAATCCACGGAATACCCGTTCTTCTTCAGATGTTTTGTGAGCACTTTATTGAGGGCTTTTTCATCTTCCACGACCAGAATTCTCATCATTGCCTCCGTACTTTAAAACAGGATGTTTCTTCGGAAAAGTCTGTTGCTCCTCTATTATTGTATATGAAAAAGATGAATACTGCATTAATAAATTGCCAAAACAAAAACAGTCCCGTGAATGTCTGGTAGCATATCAGTCTGTTTCCCGGAGGCTGCCTTCCTCATTTCTTTCTGAACGAACAAAAGAGGAAAGTTCATCTGAACTCTCCTCTTTTGTTCATTCTGTCTGCTGCAGCCCATGCTGCATGTTCATGATACCCGGGGTGTCGTTCCCGTCTTTTGAGTCCCAGCCGAAAGCCAGGTGGGTATCCGCAGGCGGATTTACTGCCTTCCACTCGAAGGAGGCCTGACATCCATCAGCCGATTTAGGAATCCCGTAAGTAAGAATGTAGGTTCAAAATAATCGGGTCCTCGAGCACCCCAGGCAAATTGCCTGATTGAATTATAGCATTACTGCGGCGAAATTGGCAATACCGATAACTGTCGTTTACAAAGAAAAACTCTCCGGCAGAAGATCCGCCAGTGTGAACCGGACAAGTTCACCGTCTTTCCTCAGAATGATCTTCAGTGCTGCGCCGCCGAATTCCGCCATGACCTGGCGGCAGATCCCGCAGGGCGGCGTATAGATCCCGTCTTCCGCTTCCGGCCCTCCCGCAACGGCGATCATGACGATCTTCTGTTCGCCTTCACTGACCGCTTTGGAAATCGCCGTCCGCTCGGCGCAGATCCCCGCCGGATAGGAAGCATTTTCAATATTGCAGCCCGTATAGACTTTGCCGGATTCCGTGAGGACGGCAGCCCCTACGGAATAATGCGAATACGGGCAGTAGGCCATTTTCCGCACGCGCGCGGCTGCTTCGTACAGTTCTCTTTCGTTCATGCGATCCTCCCGAAATGCCTTACAGGCTTCCTTTTGTCGACAGAACGCCTTCGATCCTGGGATCCTTCACCGTCGCCATATCCAGTGCTCTGGCAAAGGCCTTGAACATGGCCTCCATGATATGATGATCGTTTTCTCCGGAGATCACCTTGATGTGGATGTTCATACCGGCCGAATAGCTGACAGCATAGAAGAATTCCTTCGCCAGCTGCGTATCCATGGAGCCGATCGAATCCGCCGTAAAGGACGCATCCCAGGACAGATACGGTCTGCCCGAGAGATCGACAGCGCAGAGCACGAGGGCGTCATCCATCGGCACAAAGCTGTGACCGAATCTACGGATCCCTGCCTTGTCTCCCAGCGCTTCTTTGATGGCTTCTCCGAGAACGATGCCGCAGTCCTCCACGGTATGATGTCCGTCGACATAGGTATCGCCCTGGCACTCCAGATCGAGATCAAACAGGCCGTGCCTCGCAAAGCCGTCCAGCATGTGATCGAAAAAGCCGACCCCGGTATCCCGTTCGCCGTAACCGCTCCCGTCAATTGAAAATGTGCACTTGATGTCCGTTTCTCTTGTCGTCCTTCTGATCTGTGCCGTCCTGCTCATTTTTCATCCTTCCCTGAAATAATCGTTTTACATTATACAGCCGCCAAAGATTTTTATCGATTCATCCGGATTGTTCTGCTGCCGGCTGTTGAATCACTTCATAAACTCGTAGATCGAATGTGTGATCAGATATTCATAAAAGGAACATATTTCATCGAGGCTCAGCGTCTTTTTTCCGCCGGCGATCCAGAACCGGACCACATTGGCCAGTCCGATCGCGTAATACATCGCCGCCATCTCGGTATTTACCGGCGATGTTCTCCCGTTCTTTTCAAATGCTTTCCCGCATTCCGTCTTGAAATTCAGGAACAGGATCTCGAAGAACCCGTTCTGACCCGTCACCCGGAATGCTTTCTGATAGAAAGCCCGGTCCCTCTCGAAGGCGGAAAAGATCTCCCGGACGGCAGCCGAATTCAGCCCGTTCTCTTCGATCATTTCGGACACCGGCACGATCACGTCTCTCTTCAGAATATATTCCAGCACGTCGTACTTATCCTGAAAATGATAGTAAAACGTCGGCCGGATGACACCGGCCTGGTCGGTGATATGTTTGATCGTGATCTTTTCAAAGTCCCGGTGCAGGAGTAGATCCCGAAAGCTCTCTGCCAGAAGTTCCTTGGTAAGATTGCTTTTTTCCATGCCTTCCTCCGCTCAGAAGATCAGTCCGGCCAGAAGCTCCACGCCGGAAAAAACCATCATTGCGCCGCCGACCTGATAGGCCAGCCGTCTTTTTTCGCTGCCCATCCAGAATCCGGTATAGGTTCCGAGCACGACCGCGAGCATCGTGATCAGAATAAAGCACAGCGCGGAAATGCCAACGCCGGAACGGAGAAAGCCCATTCCCATGCCGACCAGGAACGCATCAATACTGACGGTCAGTGCCAGCAGAAATGCCTCCTTGATCCCGTAAGTATCTCTCCTTCTTTCCAGCAGCGCACCGGCTCTGGATGACCGGAAGAACATGTACAGACCGAGTCCCATGAAGATCAGCACGGAAAGCCGGCTGCCGGAACCCGTAAGGAATGTCGTGCTCCCTTCAAAGATAGGAAGTGTGACGACGCCCCGGCCGAGCAGCATGGCGCCGCCCTGCCATAATCCGAGCAGCAGCGTGACCACGAGCAGCCATTTTTTATTGACCGCGGGAAGCACCGCTCCCCAACATACGGATACTGCAAATACATTCAATGCAACTCCCGCTGAAACCAGCAGGATCTCCCAAATACGCACTTAAAGCGCCTCCTTTAATCATTCATTCCGATATGTATTTTAGTACAATGCATTTAAAAATTGTATTTACAATCCTGTAAGAGTGTATCAAAACACACGGTTCTGCGGCATTTCTCCGGCTTCGATCCGGGCCGCATTTTCCCACATCATCCGGTGCGCCCGTTTGAATGTACCGGCTGTGATCCCGCCGAGGTGAGGCGAATAAAAGACTTTTTTCATGATTTCCGGGGGCAGTGCGACCAGCGGGTTATCCGCCGTGACCGGCTCCGGCGCGATCGTATCCGCTGCAAAGCCGGCGATCCGGCCGGAAAGAAGCGCCTCCCGGAGCGCCTGATTGTCGACCAGTTCCCCTCTTGACGTATTGACGAGCATAGCGCCTGTCCGCATCTTTGAAAGAAATGAGCTGTCCACGAGTCCCCTTGTCCCGGGATTTACATCTGTATGCAGGCTGATGAAATCGCAGGTACGGATCAGTTCATCCGGGGACAGCCAGGTGACATTGTATTCTTTCTCTGTTTCCGCATCTTTTCTGCTTCTGGCGGTATAGTACACTTTGCAGCCAAACGCCGCGAGACGCTTCGCCGTCGCCTTCGCGATATCGCCGAAGCCGTACAGCCCCACCGAACATTCGGACAGCTCGATGATGCCTTCGGCCATCCGGCGTTCCTTCATCCGGATCTGATTTCCGGCCAGGACGGCCTCCTGTCCTTCCACGGCATTTCGCAGAAGTCCCAGCATGAGAAACACGGTGTGCTCCGCAACGGCGCCGGCATTGCAGCCTTTGTTGTTGCAGACATAAATGCCATGTTCCTTCGCCGCTGCCAGATCGATCCGGTCGTATGCTACGCCTTCGGAATTGATCAGCTTCAGCTGCGGCATGTTTTCGATCAGGTATCTGCTGACCGGGCTGATCGCGTCCGCAAAAAGCACATCCGCATCAGCACCTGCTGCCAGCAGCGTATCATCCGGCGTTCCTCTGCCGGCAAAAACAAGTTCCGCGTTCTTCTTCACTTCGATCTCCGGATCGAAGATGTCGTATCTGTCCTTACTGCCGATGATCAGTATTTTCAAGGCTGATATTCCTCCAGTGTCACTTCTGCTTCAGGCGAGATCTCCACATCGCTCTCGATCAGCATTTCATCGCGCATTTCGTGCAGCAGCTTGTAGTAGAATGCCTGGCCGCCGTGCACGATATCGTACCGCTTGCCGTCGCTGCGAAGCTGCTGTCTGCCGTAGCTGCAGTCCGCGACATCCTGCGGGCTGTAGTAAACGTGCTTCATTTCCCGGACGGTGCCGTCCTGCATGATGCAGTGCGCCTTGAAGACATGGACGCCCGGTTCTCCGTCATAGCCGATGCCCATCGCTTCGATGACCGCACGGCCGACTTCGGTATTGCAGGTATAGATATGGGTATATCTGCCCGCCATCTTGGTAAAATCGGCGATCCGGAAATGATCGAGCCAGCCTTCATCCAGCCAGCCGTTCTCCTCCCTGGAGATGAACAGGCAGACCGGGAAGCTTCTCTTCGGATGCCGGATCAGATCGATGATCTTATTTGTCTGTTCGGGCCGGATCACTCTTCTGACGGACGAACAGTACCGGACATCGAAGATGCCGATGCGGTCCGCGATATTCGAATAGAACCGCGGGCAGCTGAAGTACCGGTTCAGATAGTTTCTTCTTTCCTCTGCTACGGCATAGGAGTTCCTGACATCGAGCATCTGCCATCGTTCGCCGGGGAAGCATTCCGCTTCGACGACCCATATCTGGCCGGGCGCTTCCAGGTCCACGTTCGTGACATACATCTTCCAGTAGGAGCGCTCCGGTTCATAGGTGAACCGCAGACGGTAGCCGAGGATCTCCTTGAACACATTCTGCGGGGTCCTGGGCAGTTCCTTGAACAGGCTGCCGTATTTCTCGAGCATCCACTGCCAGGTCAGCCTGGCCGCCTCCAGACAGCTCTCCTGTGCGGTATATTTATAAGTCGAAAGATGCACTCTGGCATGGAAAACCGTATTCTTGCGCAGCGGTTCCATCTGCCGGAAGCTGACTTCCTCGGTCAGATGATCCGCGCCGTCATTGAAGACATCCTTCTCATGGAACAGCCTGTCCAGCCGTTCGTCGTGGATCACGCAGTTATTCACAAGCGCCGTGATCGTATTGACATTGATCGGGATCCTCCGGGGCAGACTTAAGAGCTCCCGGATCAGCACCTGCCGCTTTGTCTTGAACAGCAGCTTGCCGATATTCTTCTCCCGGTGGTCATTGTCCAGGATCTCCTCCAGTTCGGGATACATCCGCCGGTCCTCGATCTTCAGGCGGTAATGCGCCTTCATCATGCCGGCCCAGTTGCCCTCTTTATACAGATCATGGCCCAGATTTTCGAACAGGCTGACCAGGGATTTATCGCAGAGTTCAAGCGTCGCCAGGATACTGTTGAAATACCGGGCAGTGCTCTTCTTTCCTTCCCAGAGTTCGCCGCCTTTGTATTTCATGTCATGCTCGATCTCATGCCAGCCCTCAAAGAATACGGTCTTGAGCTGGATCTCCATCGTGGTATCGATGCACATGTCCCAGGTCTCCGCGGAGATCTGCTTCTTCAGATAATCGGGCAGCCGGAACACGCCGTTCTTTTTCATCGGCCGGAATTCGTCATCATTCTGTTCGGACTCCGCCCATTCCACGAGATGGAACATCTCTTCCAGGAAATCCTGGCAGATGGAAAGATCGTCCTCGAAATACACATCGATCCGAAGTCCGATCAGATCCTGGATCTTCTTTGATTCGCTGTATTCCTTGATCTGATATTTTCTGGCAAGCGAAGAAGAGGTTTTGATGCGCGAAAACAGACGGTAATACATACCGCACTGCCTCAGCCGTTCCTCGATCAGATGCCGCAGTTCGATCTCCACGATCTGCGGTACATTGACACGTTCTTCGATCTCTTCTCTGGAATAAATTACTCGTTCAGCCATAATACGGCGTCCTCCTTCCCCTTACAGTCGGTCTGTCAGATGCTGTACCTGAGGGGCATCCCTTCATTCGCCGGACGTTTCCCCGTTTCCGTCTTCTTCGGCATATTCCTCTTCCTCTGCATTATCCAGAAGAGGTCCTGTTTTCACGTCGACATACATGATCCCCTCCAGATGATCCGTCTCATGCTGGATGCATCTGGCGAGCAGATTTTCGCCTTCGAGTTCGAAAGGCTGCATCTCCCGGTCGAGGGCCTTCACTTTGACTTTCTGCGCCCGCTTTACCTCAGCGTGCTTTCCGGGAACGGAAAGGCAGCCCTCCGGTCCGGTCTGCTCGCCTTCCATCTCCAGGATCTCCGGGTTGATCATCACGATCGGCTCATCCCGCCCTTCGCTCACATCCATCACGACGATCCTTTTGAGCACGCCGACCTGCGGCGCTGCAAGGCCTACGCCCTCCGCCGCATACATCGTTTCAAACATGTCGTCGATCAGCGCGCTGAGCCTAGGCGTCATTTCCTTCACCGGTTTGCTTTTCTTTCTTAAAATCTCATCGCCAAGTTCTCTTACATTCCGAAGTCCCATCTCCGGTGTTCCTCCTGTATCGTCATGAAATATCTATCTGCCGCAAGCATCCCGGAAGTTCCTGCAGCCGGTCTCTCAGTTCCATGAGACGCTCTCTGTCCGGATGCTTTATGATGAACTGTTTTCTGTATACATCCTTGATCTTCGCGATCCCGGCATCGACCGGTCCGATGATCTTCCCTTCGCCGCGCAGGAAGGATGCCGAATAATCATAGAAAGTCTGTATGCCGGCGGCTGCATTTTCCTCCTGCTCATCCAGCGCGACGACATTCATCATGGCACCGGCCGGCGGATAGGAAAGCAGCTTTCTGTAAGCCAGCTCCTGCTTATAAAAAGAGATATAATCCTGTGCCGCCGCGCATGTGACGGCATAATGATCCGGCGAGTAAGTCTGGATCATCACTTCTCCCGCGGCACCTGCTCTGCCCGCCCGGCCGGCTGCCTGGGTAAGCAGCTGGAATGTCCGCTCCGCAGCAGTATAGCTGCTGACATTGAGGGAAAGATCCGCCGCCAGAATGCCCATCAGCGTGACCCGCGGGAAATCATGGCCCTTCACGATCATCTGGGTGCCGATCAGGATATCCGCCTTTCCCTCGCCGAACGCTTTCAGAAGTTTCTCATGTGCGTTCTTCCGTGAAGTCGTATCCATATCCATGCGGATAATGCGCGCCTCCGGGAACTCTTTCTTTACCAGACTTTCGACTTTCTGCGTACCCGCACCGAACCCGGCGATATACGGCGATCCGCACGACGGACACCGGTCCGGCATGCCGACCGTATAGCCGCAGTAATGGCACTTCAGGATATTTCCTTTATGCGAAGTCATGGAAACATCGCAGTGCGGACATTTGATCACTTTTCCGCAGGATCTGCAGGAAATCGAACCGGAATAGCCTCTCCGGTTCAGGAACAGCATGATCTGTTCTTTTTTCTCCAGACGTTCCCGGATGCCGTCCTCCAGCTTCCGGCTGAGCATGCCCTTGTTGCCTTCCTTCAGTTCCTCGCGCATATCGATGATGTCGACATGCGGCAGGCTGCTGCCGGCGGCGGCACGGTGCTTCAGGAGAAAGATCGCATATTTCCGGTCCATGGCCGTATTGAATGTATGGACGGAAGGCGTCGCCGATCCGAGCACAACGCCGGCGCCCGCAAGTTCTCCCCGCTTTACGGCCGCTTCCACGGCATTGTAGCGCGGTGCGGAATCCGAGATGTAGGCACCTTCGTGCTCTTCGTCCACAATGATCATTCCGAGATCCGGGAACGGTGCGAAAAGCGCGGACCGTGGGCCGATCATGACCGAGATCTCTCCTTTTCGTGCCCGTTCAAAGCATTCGTATTTTTCACCGGCGGAGAGCTTTGAATGCACGATGCCGACCTGCCCGCCGAACACCCTCGTGAATCTGGAAAGGTTCTGGTAGGTCAGCGAGATCTCCGGGATCAGCAGGATGGCCTGTCTGCCCGCGTCCATGGTCCTCCGGATCAGTTCCATATAGACTTCGGTCTTGCCGCTTCCGGTAATGCCGAACAGTACCGCAGGCCGTCTCTGCGGGCTTCGGAATTCCTGCAGAATTCCGTTTACGGCGGCAAGCTGTTCCGCATTCAGCGCTTTCGGCGGCTCATTTCCGAGGGGCAGGGGTTCCGTATTCTTTGTCCTGGCCCGGACCTTCCGTTTGACGGGCAGCACGGTCTTCAGTGCCTGGTTCATCGTGCAGCCGTAGGTATCCTTCATCCAGACGGCCAGCCGGATCAGCTGGTGCTCGATGGCTGCCGCTTTTGTGTCAATCGCTGTGATGGGCTTCAGCTTCTCCGGATCCACATCGGTCGTATCCGTGATCTCTGTCACGAATCCGCTGATGGTCCGTTTCCCGAAAGGAACGGTAACAGGCGTTCCTATATCGATCTCAGAACGCAGCGCCTCAGGAATGATGTACGTATAGCTCTTATCTACATCTTTATTGGAAATATCAACAATGATGCCGGCAAATCTCAATGGTCTTCCTTTCGTTTTCTCCTCTTCCGACCTGCCTCGCGGAACGGATCCTCAGCCTTCATCTGCCTCCCGCAGCGCGTTCAGCACTTCCAGGAGATTCATGCCGTGCGAGCCCTTCAGCAGGATGACATCGCCCGGTCTCTTGAATTCCTGCAGGAATGCGATCGCAGAAGCATTGTCCGCAAAGCTTTCGACCGGGATATTCTGTTCCGTATAGGCCTGTCCGATATTCTTTGCAAGTTCCCCGATCACGACGACCTGATCGATCTTCAGCCCGCGGCCGAAAACGCCGGTCTCGTAATGCAGCTTCGCGGCATCAGGACCGAGTTCGAGCATGTCCGCAAGGACAGCGATCCGCCGGCCTTCCGCCTGCATGTCCGAAAGAACGCCGAGGGCGGCTTTCATGGACGCCGGGCTGGCATTATAGGTATCATCGACATAAACGGTCGAGGCTGTCTTTATGATCTCAAGTCTGTGTGAAAATCCTGTGTAGGATGCGATCCCTTCCGCCGCTTTTTCCCAGCTGACGCTCATGACTTCGCAGATCGCCAGGGCCGCCAGGGCATTCATGACCTGATGTTCGCCGGGAACCGCCAGCCGGATCTCCTGCGCTTTCCGGCCGAGTCTTGCGGTAAAGACGGTATCATTGCCGTCGTGGTGAATGTTCTCCGCCCGCAGATCGTTCGTCTCCGAAAGGCCGAAATAAAGCACCCGGTCATGGAATTCCCGCCCGAACTTCACGAGCATGTCATCGTCGCCGTTCATGATAAGGCATCCCTTCGGCGGCATCAGGTCGGCGATCTGCAGCTTTTCTTTCGCAATACCTTCCCTGGAACCGAGATTCTCGATATGGGAAACGCCGATATTGGTGACCACGGCATGCGACGGCCAGGCAATGCGGTTGATCCGGCGCATCTCGCCGGGCTCGCTGACGCCCATTTCAATGACTGCGGCATCGTAGGTATTGTCCAGTTCGGTCACGGTGATCGGGACACCGAGCTGGCCGTTGTTGTTGCCGACGGTACCGGTCACCTGCAGGGCTGCGCCAAGCGCCGCCATGATCATCGAACGGGTACTGGTCTTGCCGA
>DFKM01000237.1 GCA_002373555.1 Lachnospiraceae bacterium UBA3645 | reverse complement strand
CGATGAGGCAGGCAGAGGCCCGCTGGCCGGTCCGGTCGTTGCTGCGGCGGTCATTCTTCCCGAAGATGCTTTTCTGATGTATCTGGACGATTCCAAGAAGGTCACCGAAAAAAGACGGGATGTGCTGTTCGATCAGATACGGGAATCCGCCGTATCCTACGGTATCGGAATGGCCTCTCCGGAGCGGATCGACGCGATCAATATCCTGCAGGCTACGTATGAGGCGATGCGGAAGGCGATCGCGGCACTCGATCCGGTACCGGCAGTCCTTCTGAATGATGCGGTGACAATACCGGCAGTCGGCATCACGCAGGTTCCCATCATCAAAGGCGATTCGAAGAGCGTAAGCATCGCCGCAGCCAGCATCCTGGCCAAGGTGACCAGGGACCGGATGATGAAGGAACTGGATGCGGTCTATCCGGAATACGGCTTTGCGAAGCATAAAGGCTACGGAACAGCAGACCATATTGCTGCCATCCGAAAATACGGACTCTGTCCGATCCACCGGAGAAGTTTTACGGGAAAGTTTGTCTGATGAAAGATTTTAACAAAAGAACCCTCGGGGGCGAATATGAAGAAGCTGCTGCAGAATATCTGGAGAGCCGCGGCTACCGGATCCTGGAACGCAACTACCGCAACCGTTTCGGTGAAGTGGATCTGATCGCCATGAAAGACCGCTGGCTGTGCTTTGTGGAAGTCAAGTACAGGAGCAGTGCGCATTTCGGCTGGTCATCGGAGGCGGTGGACAGAAGAAAGCAGAAGACCATCAGAAAGCTCGCAAAATACTATATAATAAAGCACCCCTGGAGCCAGGAGTGCTTTATTCGTTTCGATGTAGCCGCCTATATGGAAGACGGAAAGCTCACCTACTATGAGGGCGCTTTCGGAGGCATGTGAGATCAGTCGTCCTCTCTGGCCTCGCCTTTGTATCGCCGGATCAGGCGCTGCAGCTTCTCGGTATGGGACATGATATCGTGCAGGGTGACATCATGATTGAGCGTGTTGATGATCGTGGCGACATATTTGGTCATATCGGCTTCCAGGTACCACGGTCTGGTCAGAAGCTCCGGCTTCCTGTAGTTGAGGTTCGTGGTCACGATATAATCAAAGTAGCCCGATTCATAATATCTGTCGAAGTTCTCGAAGCCGGAGGTGAAGAGGCCGAACGTGCAGAAAACGATGACGCGCTTCGCTTTTCTGCGGCGCAGCTCCTTGCAGGTGTCCAGCATGCTCTCGCCGGAGGCGATCATATCATCGACGATGATGACGGTCTTTCCTTCGACATCCGATCCGAGGAATTCATGGGCGACGATCGGGTTCTTGCCGTTGACGACGCGGGAGTAGTCGCGTCTCTTATAGAACATGCCCATGTCGACTTCCAGGTTGTTGGCCAGATAGACGGCTCTTCCCATGGCGCCTTCGTCCGGGCTGATGATCATCAGATCTTCCTTGCTGATCGCGATGTTCTTCTCCTGCATGAGAAGCGCCTTCATGAACTGATAAACGCAGGGGAAGCTGCCGAAATTGTTCATCGGGATCGCATTCTGAACGCGGGGATCATGGGCGTCGAAGGTGATGATGTTGCTGACGCCCATCGCCGTAAGCTCTTCAAGCGCCATCGCGCAGTCGAGGGATTCTCTGGTCATGCGCTTATGCTGGCGGCTTTCATAGAGGAAGGGCATGATGACATTCAGACGTCTGGCCGAAGTCATGGCGGTCGAGATGATGCGCTTCATATCCTGATAGTGATCATCGGGGGACATGATATGCTGCTTTCCGTACATCGGGAAAGACATGCTGTAGTTCATGACATCGCAGAGAATAAATACGTCGGAGCCGCGGACGCTTTCGTTAATGACGCCCTTGCCTTCGCCGGAACCGAACCGGGGACAGCTTGATTCGACCAGATAGGAGTCTCTGTCATAGCCGCGGAATTCGATATTGGCTTCGCGCTGCTTCAGGATCTCCTGGTCGTGCTTGCGGAAATTCACAATATATTCGTCGACTTTTTTTCCGAAATCAGCGCAGTTGTCCATTGCGATGATCTTTAAGGGGGCGAGCGGAATCGTGTTCTTAAAGGTATAATCCTTTGCCATCATTGTCCTCCGTTTATAGCAGTCATCAGACAGTAAAGCTTTGATGCATAAAGGTTATATCACGAAGGACCGTCCGGATGCAAGGGAAACAGGTTATTTATTTTACGATTGAAATGTATTTCGCGCTATGATAGAATCAATCGGATAAAGTGGTAGTTTAGAGACGGAGGCGCAATGAAACACCAGGGCCAGCTCATTGCCGGGATCACGCCCGGTTCGATAGCAGAAGAACTGGAGATCCGGCCCGGGGACAGGCTGCTCTCCATCAACGGGCAGGAAATCACGGATATCTTCGATTATGACTTTCTGTGTGAGGATGAGGAACTGACGATCCTTCTTCGCACGGCGGACGGGGAAGAAGTCGAATGTGAGATCGAAAAGGACGAGGATGAAGATCTCGGACTGGTCTTCGGAACCGGCCTGATGGATGAATACCGCTCCTGCCGGAACAAGTGCATCTTCTGCTTTATCGACCAGATGCCGCCCGGCATGCG
>DFKM01000200.1 GCA_002373555.1 Lachnospiraceae bacterium UBA3645 | reverse complement strand
GCCGACCGTCTGCACAACATGCGCACGCTGCAGTACATGAAGCCCGAAAAACAGAAGGAGAAGTCCAGAGAGACGCTGGAGATCTTCGCTCCGCTGGCCAGCAGGCTCGGCATTTCCAAGCTGAAAGTCGAGCTGGATAACCTTGCGCTCAAATATCTGCAGCCCGATGACTACAAGAAGCTCGTCGAGGATATCGACCGGAAGAAGGAAGCCAGGGAAGAGTATATCCAGCAGATCGTCGGGGAAGTCCGCGGACATCTGGAGAAAGCGGGCATCGAAGCAGAGGTTTACGGCAGAGTCAAGCATTACTTCTCCGTCTATAAGAAAATGACGGTCCAGAAAAAGACGCTGGACCAGATCTATGATCTTTTTGCGGTGCGTGTTCTCGTGAAGACCGTGCCGGAATGTTATGCGGTCCTCGGCATCATCCATGATATGTATACGCCCATGCCCGGACGTTTCAAGGATTATATCGCGATGCCGAAGCTGAACCGTTACCAGTCGCTGCATACCACGCTGATCGCGAAGAACGGCATCCCGTTCGAGATCCAGATCCGGACCTACGAGATGCACAAGATGGCGGAATACGGTATTGCCGCGCACTGGAAATACAAGGAAGGAAAGTCTTCCGAGACGAACCTTTCCGGAGAAGAAGAGAAGCTTTCCTGGCTCCGGCAGATCCTGGAATGGCAGCGGGAGCTTTCCGACAATACGGAATTCCTATCGTCCGTCAAGAGCGATCTGAACCTGTTCTCGGAGAATGTCTACTGCTTCACGCCGAACGGCGAAGTGAAGAATCTGCCGAAGGGTTCCACGCCGGTGGATTTTGCTTACAGCATTCACAGCGCTGTCGGCAACAAGATGGTCGGCGCGCGGGTCAATGACAAGCTGGTACCGATCAACTATGAGATCCAGAACGGCGACAGGATCGAGATCATCACGTCCCAGAACTCGAAGGGCCCCAGCCGTGACTGGCTTGCGATCGTCAAGAGTACACAGGCGAAAAACAAGATCAACCAGTGGTTCAAGGCCCAGAATAAGGAAGACAATATCATCCGCGGCCGTGAACTGTTCGATCATTACGTGAAAGGCAAGGGCTATCAGGTCGCAGACCTGACCAAGCCGGAATACATAGAGAAGATCCTGAAGAAGTACGGCTTCCAGGAATGGAACGCCATCCTCGCTGCGATCGGTCACGGAGGCCTGAAGGAAGGCCAGGTGGCCAACCGTCTGATCGAGGAGAAGAAGAAGGACGACAAGCAGCACCTGACGGATGAAGAAGTCATGCATACCGTCACGGACAATCCCGATCACAAGCCGGAGCTCGTGAAGAGCAAGAACGGCATTGTCGTGGAGGGACTGGATGATCTGGCGGTGCATTTCTCGCATTGCTGCAATCCCATCCCGGGCGACGAGATCGTGGGCTTCGTGACCAGAGGCAGAGGCATCTCGATCCACAGAACGGACTGCATCAATGTCCTGAACCTGCCGGAAAACGAGCGCAGCAGGCTGATCGAAGCCGAATGGCAGGATGACGGCGCGAAATCCGACAGATACAAGACGGCGATCACTGTATTCGCCAATAACCGGATCGGCCTGATCGTGGATGTATCCAGGGTACTGGCTGAGGCGGAAGTGGATATCAAATCGCTCAATACCAGAGTGAGCAAGCAGGAGGTCGCATCCGTGACCATCGAATTCATGACAACAGGCGTGAATGAGATCAATGCCATCATCGGCAAGCTCAGACAGATCGAAGGCGTGATCGATATCCAGAGAAATTCGGGCTGAGGAGACTGTTATGGCAGAACTTGAAATACAATACCGCGTACTGGGCATGATCGGAACGAATGTCTATTTCCTGATCAATAAGGAGACAAAGGAAACGATCCTGGTGGATCCGGCGGACAATGCGCCGTATATCGAAGAACAGTTCCGGCTGCGCGGTCTGAAACCGGCGGCGATCCTGCTGACGCACGGACATTTTGACCATATATTTGCGGTGAATGATCTGAAAAAAGCATGGCCGGATGTCAAAGTATATGCGTATATCGATGAAAAACCGCTCATGGAGGATTCCTGGGCGAACCGGTCGGCAGCATGGGCATCGGCCTATACAACGACTGCGGATGTATGGGTAAAGGATAATGAGATGCTGCATATCGCCGGATTCGATATTCAGGTACTGCATACGCCCGGACATACCGCCGGAAGCTGCTGCTACTATTTTGAAGAGCAGGGCGTACTGATCTCGGGCGATACATTATTCCTGGAATCCTACGGCAGGACGGATCTGCAGACCGGAAGCGAAGCGGCGATCTTCCGCTCGATAGCAAGACTTTTGGAGCTTCCGGAGGATGTCTATGTATATCCCGGACATATGGATATGACAAGCATCGGACATGAGCGTACCTACAATCCGGCTGTATTCTGACAAGACATTTAAGGACGCGGATGGTTCCCGCGTCCTTTTTTCCTATTTTACTGCAGAAGGGACAGATTTGTCCCCCATCGTTGCATGACAAAGGACGGATCCTGCGTTACCATCAAAGGATGAAGAACTTACATTTATCCGATGAGGAAATACAGAATGCAGTCGCGGATCATGAAGGCGAGGCCATGATGATCCGGGAGAAGATCAGTGCGCTGCAGCAGGAGCTTGCAAAGCTGCAGGAATCCGTTTACGAATATCTCTCCTGGTATGACGGGGGCGCGGAAGAGATCCGTCTGTCCGGGCAGGAAAGGACGGATCCGGTCAACCGCATCGTGGAGAAGAAGGAGCGGGAATACCGAAGGTTCCGGCAGGAATTCCTGCATGCGCTGGCAGGGCAGGAGGAACGGCTCGCCCGTCTGCAGGAGATCCGTCTGGCCTATCTTTCGCTGCCGGCGGACGAATATATGGTCATGCGCACGCTTTACGAAGAAAAGATTCCCTGGAAGGCGGCGGCAGAAAGGCTTTCCGTTTCCAGACGGACGCTCGCGGACGCCAGAAAGCGCGCCATTGCGCATATCCGGGCTGCAGTCGAGCGGATGGAACTGTCAGCGGATACGCCCGCAGCGGCCGAGCCGGGGATCATTTACGGAAAACAGGAGTAGATCGGTATGAGGATCGGTTTTGAACTGCATCAGGACGAGTTCGAATATGACATCAGAGGCCTTCTGATGGCGTTTTTCCCGGGCGCGGAGATCGTGTACAGACCGGAGGAAAAGGACGGATTCGATCATTATTTTGCATTTCCGGGATCGGATTGCGAAAGGAAGCTCGACAGGAAAAATGAGATCAAGGAAAAGTCCTACCACATGCTTTCCGAACTGACGGGAAAGGAACTGCCGTGGGGCGCGCTCACCGGGATCCGTCCCGTGAAGCTGGCCTCCGCCATGCTGCATGAAGGCGCTGTGCCGGAAGAGATCACCGCGCGCATGATGCAGGAGCATATGGTCAGCAGGGAGAAGGCGCATCTGGCTGCGGAGATCGCGGTCTACGAAGACCGGATCCTCGCGGATCTCGATTATGATGACGGATACAGCCTGTATGTCGGGATCCCTTTCTGTCCGACGACCTGCCTGTACTGCTCGTTCACATCGTATCCGATCGGCAAATGGGCCGCAAGAGCGGACGAGTATCTGGACAAGCTGGAAACCGAGATGGAGACGGTACGCCGACTGATGGCCGGGAAGAAGCTGCAGACGATCTATGTCGGCGGCGGGACGCCCACAAGCCTTTCCCCGCAGCAGCTGGAGCGACTGCTGACGGACCTGGAGAGGCATTTTGATGTCAGCGGGCTGCTGGAATGGACGGTCGAGGGCGGCCGGCCGGATTCGATCACGGCGGAGAAGCTGCAGGTGCTGAAGGCGCATCCTGTCACGCGCATTTCCATCAATCCGCAGACCATGCAGGATGAGACGCTGCGGCGGATCGGACGCAGGCATACGGTCGCGGATCTGCTTTCCGCCTATGAACTGGCAAGAAGCATGGGGTTCTCCAATATCAATATGGATACGATCCTCGGGCTTCCCGGGGAAACCGTGGAGGATGTCAGAGATACGTTTGAAAAGATCCGGGCGTTGTCTCCCGATTCCCTGACCGTGCATTCGCTGGCCGTGAAGCGGGCTTCCCGCCTGAAGATGGAGGCGGAAGGCACCGTTGTCGCCGGCGGCACGCAGGAGGAATCCGAGGAAATGATGCGCATTGCCGCGGCGGCGGCAGCCGATCTCGGCATGGCGCCGTATTACCTTTACCGGCAGAAGAACATGGCCGGAAATCTGGAAAATGTCGGGTACTGCAGGCCCGGCGCCGAAGGCATCTACAATATCCTGATCATGGAAGAGGTGCAGACCATCTGCGCGATCGGCGCCGGCACGGTCAGCAAGGGGGTCTTCCCGGACGGAAGGATCGAACGGTGCGAGAATGTGAAGGACATCGCCCAGTATCTGGAACGGATCGACGAGA
>DFKM01000229.1 GCA_002373555.1 Lachnospiraceae bacterium UBA3645 | reverse complement strand
CGGGACATGCGGTCTTGCAGGGCGCCGTACCGGTGCTGTAGCAGTTGATCTTCGCATCGTCTCTGTAGTTGTAATTCCAGTGCTCCGGTCCCCATTCCTTTCTGTCCGGGAGCTCCGTCATCGGATACGTCATCCGGCCGGTCTTCGTGCAGAGCTTCTGACCAAGCTTCGCAGCTCCCACAGGACATACCTCCACGCACTTTCCGCAGGCAACGCAGGCTTCCATATCCACGTGCGCGCGATAGGCGGAAGCAGACATATTCGGGGTATTGTAAAGCTGGGATGTACGGAGGGCGTTGCAGACGCCGGGTGCGCAGTTGCAGATCGCAACGATCTTGTCTTCGCCGTCGATATTCGTGATCTGATGCACGAATCCGTGGCGTTCCGCACGCTCCAGGACTTCCAGAGCCTCTTCATAGGTGATATAACGTCCCATGCCCTTATCCACGCAGTATTCGGCCATATCGCCGACGCCCATGCAGAATTCGCCGCGGATATCGCCGGTGCCTTCCTTACGCATGGTCTGCTGCTTGCGGCAGGTACACTGTCCGATGGAGTATTTGTCATATTTCTTCAGCCAGTGCGAAATGTGCTCCACCGGTACGGATTTATTCTCCATCGAGATGGCTTTTTCGACCGGGATCACGTGCATGCCGATGCCTGCACCTCCCGGAGGCACCATCTGGGTGATGCCCGCGAGCGGCAGCTGCGTCATCAGATTGAAGAAGGTCGCCAGTTCGGGATGCTTGTTGGTCAGCCGGTCGTTCATCATCATGAACTCGGCCGAACCGGGCACGAAGATCGGCACATTGTACATCTTGTCATACGGCGGCTTCTCGTCTCTCGTCATCTCCACCAGACCGATCCAACAGAGGTACTTTAAGAGCTTCTTCGTATTCTTCACGGACATATGGTTCATTTCCGCGAGCTGTTCCGGGAAATAAGGCGTCCGCACCTTTTTAAAGGAAAGCAGGAACTTCACCTGACGTTTGGTCAGGATGCGGTCGAGCGCCCAGTATTCAGGATCGCAGTTGTTGATCTGCTTTGAGAACTTCTTGATATAGCGGTCTGTGATCATCGTTGCAAGCTTCAGCACGAGCGCTTCCTTCTCGGGATCATCCGGCACGTAATTGGGATCCTGCCAGTAATCCCATTCGTTGATCATGGGATCGCCGGGCTTCCAGTCCTTCATAAAATCGGGATTTTTGATCATATCTCTGTCTCCTGTTCAGAATGGTTCAGAAAAATCTGCCCACGATGTCGCGGGATGATGCGCAGGTATCCTCCATATCGCCGAACGAAAGGATCTCTCCTGCATAATAGGTGTCTTTGTTCCCCTGGAGTTCATCGAGCCTGTCATACCAGCCGTCCGCGTAATCCGCCGGGCTGACATGCGGGCAGTAATACGTCTCCTGCTCGAAGAGCCGCTTCTCCACCGGGAAGCCGCACTTCTTCATATCCTTCTCCATCGATTTGATGGTGTATTCATAGGAAACATCCGGGCTGCCCATATGGTTCCTGAGCGCGTACACAGTGCACGGGCAGTTCTCCTCCAGGTCTTCCCAGCGGTGATAATAGACCATCGCATGGCCGAGCCTGTCAGGCGTCATGTTGTCGAAGATGTAACCGGAGATCGTCGGACCCTCATCTTCCGGGAATTTCGCGATGAAATCCACATACTTCTCATGGATGATCTTCGAGAAAAGCTCCTGTTCCTTCTCATCCGCATCAGCATAGTGCAGGAAGCCATCTAACGGCGCGGTCACGATCAGCTTGTCAAAGCGCTGTCTGGAATCGCCGCCCGCATCTCTCGTCGTGACGATCACGCCGCCTTCCTCGGGTCGCTCGATCCGTACGACTTCGGTATTCAATACAGCGGGATGTTTCAGCTTCTGATTTGCCGCCTCGTAAATGGACTGCGTGCCGTCCTTCCAGGTCCAGAGCCGCATGTTGATGAACTCGATCGCCGTGGTCGTGTCCAGATATTTCATGACATACGCTGCGGGGATCTCATCGAAGAAGCCGTAGCCGAAGGAGGTGTACGGTCCGAGCCAGATCTTCATGACTTCCTCCACGCCGTTCAGTCTGCAGAACTGGTCGAACGGGAGTGCAAGATCCTTCAGGTTCGGGTTCTTTCCCTTGATGCGGTGCAGGGGACGGCTGACCTCCTTGGACAGTCCGTTGTACTCGCCCTTCGCTACGCCGACATGGCCGTAGCAGTCATATCCCTGGTACTTGGTCTCCATGATCTTCACGAGCTTCTTCATCTGGCTCTTGAGCTTTAAGAGATCGCGGATCTTCTTCGGGGATGTATTCTTTTTGATGTCGAACGGGAAGATCTCCTCACCGTCCCTGTTGCGGTACATTCTGCGCATATTCGGGCCGTCGGCATGCGACACGCCTGCGAATTCCTCAACTTCATGTACGGCATGATAGGTGATCGCGCCCATGATCGCGCCGGTCTCGTATGTCCGGTTCTCCCCGAACACGTTGATCTTCGGCGAGAAGCATTTTCCGCCGACTCTGCCCTGACGCTCATAGATCACATAATCATCGTATCCCTTCTTCTCCAGATACATGGCGGCTGAAATGCCGGCCGGGCCGCCGCCGATGATACAGACTTTTGTACCCATGATCCTCCTCCGATTTTATACAGTAAAATTTTATGTGACAAATTCCCATAATTATAATTATTTTACAAAAAAAGGAGGCGCAATGCAAGCATTACGCCTCTGTATTGTTATTTTTTCAACACATTCCCGTTTCTGTATTTCCGGATCACTTGATCACATGGATCCAGCCTTCGGGCGCCGGGATCTTGCCCATCTGGATGCCGGTCAGGGTCTCATACAGCTTCCTTGTGACCGGGCCCATATCCTGCATGCCGCTCGGCAGGCAGATCTCTTTTCCGTGATCGACGACCTTGCCGACAGGGGAGATGACCGCAGCCGTACCGCAAAGCCCCATCTCGGCGAAATCGGCGACTTCGTCCAGATAGACCTCTCTGTGCTCGACCTTCATGCCGAGGATGTGCTCCGCAACATAGCAGATCGAACGGCGGGTGACAGACTTCAGGATACTGTCGGACTTGGGTGTGACCAGTGTGCCGTCCTTCGTGATGAAGATGATGTTCGCGCCACCGGTCTCCTCGATCTTCGTTCTGGAAGCGGGATCCAGATAAACATTCTCATCGAAGCCCTTCCTGTGGGCATCCATGATCGCATGCAGGCTCATCGCATAGTTCAGACCGGCCTTGACATGGCCTGTTCCTCTGGGCGCCGCACGGTCAAAATCACTGACACGGATCGTCAGGGGCTTTACACCGCCCTTGAAGTACGGGCCGACCGGCATGACGATCACACGGAATTCGTACTCATCCGCGGGGGCTACGCCGATCACGGGGCCGTTCGCATAAATGAACGGACGGATGTACAGCGTCGCACCGGAACCGAAGGGCGGTACCCATGCTTCATTCGCTTTCACGACTTCTTCCACAGCCTCGATGAAACGGCCTTCGGGAAGGGTGGGGATCTCCAGACGCTCGCAGGTCTCGTGCATACGCGCGTCGTTCAGATCGGGGCGGAACGTAACGATATGGCCGTCTTCGGTCGTGTAGGCCTTCAGTCCTTCAAAGCAGCTCTGGGAGTACTGCAGGACACCGGCGCATTCGCTCATGGTCACGCTCGGATCGGTGATGAGCTTACCCTCATCCCACTGACCGTTTTTATACATCGATGAATAACGGTAATCTGTTTCCGTGTAGGCAAATCCGAGACTTCCCCAATCAATATTTTTCTTTTCCATGACATGCATCCTTTCGATTTTACTTGCGGTCTCCCGGATTTACCGGCTTTACCGCGTTAAAGCTTTTCTACATTAGTATATCACCGCAAAATCGGATTGCAAGATTTTTTTCGGGCAGAATCCGTCAGCGCCGTCTTCTTTTCCTGCGCGTCCGCCCTTTCAGCTGGCTTTTCCGCAGATTCTTTTCGATGATGAGCAGCGCTTTCTGCTGCAGATCAGTGATTTCGTCAAGCTTCTTATCGATCTCTCCGCGCCGGAATTCGGCTGTTTCCGCCCTGACCGCTGTATAATCCCTGTCGAAAAGCTCCGCAAGCACCTGCGTCTTCAGGATTTCCTTCGGAATCTTCGCGAGCAGTTTTTCCGCCACGAATTTCTTGCTCTTCTCCTTGTATTTCGGCAGCTGATTCTGATCCTGGATATGCTTCAGCTCGATCCGCCACAGAAGATCCAGCTGCTTTTCCAGGACATCCTCCGGATTCTCCGCCGGTTTTCGCAGCAGGTAAAAATCCAGTCCGTCCGCCGTCTCCTCCACAGTAATGATGCCCCAGTGCGCCGGCACATGCTCGGCCACATGCGCTGCGTGGCTGCTGCCGGCGGCAATGATGCACCGGTCGCAGAATCTGTCATAATCCTTCACCTGTCCGGAAAGCCGGACATAGCTGTCCGCGTCGGACTTGATCTCGATCCCGGTCAGCGCGTCTCCTGTCACCATCAGGATGTCGGCCCGGGATGTGCCGAGCGGCAGTTCCTCCAGGATCCGGATATTGCCGAATACATCCTCCAGGAATTCAAACAGGGGCTCCCGGATGTCTTTGTCATACAGTATCTTATCATGCTCTGTCAATGCGGTCTCTCCGTTCAGAAAGCGTTTTCCTGCATTCTCCCGCCTGCAGGCATATTATTGTAGCATGAAATCGTCCTGCTGTTAACAGGAATCCGCCGGGCGGCCGGAATCCGTCATTCTGCGAAGCAGACACACGGTTCACCATTTGTCCGTTTCTGTTCAAAGTACTGCCGTGCTTGACAGCAAACAGACTATTTTTGCAATACTTCCGGTCATCAAATTAGTTGCATGAATCTTTGCGATTTTATTTGACTTTACCATTTCTTTATGATATTGTATCGTTAATCACCG
>DFKM01000189.1 GCA_002373555.1 Lachnospiraceae bacterium UBA3645 | reverse complement strand
TACGCCGTGCCTGGCTCCTCTGGTTCCCTGGGTCATATGCTTTTCAGCGTTTCTTCCATGATTGTCCGTACCTGCCCGGGAAGCGCTTTCTTCCCCGCGCGGTCCAGCCCTTCGGTCTCGACCGGTTCGCCGAAGACCATGGTGACGTCCGCGGCTTTGATCCAGGGCGCATGTTCTTCGAAAACATTTTCGCTCCCCTTGATCGTGACCGGAATGACCGGCGCGCCGCTCATCTCCGCGATCTTGAAGCTTCCCTCCTTGAAAGGCAGCATCTCATCGCCCGGCGTCCGGGTGCCTTCCGGACAGATCCAGATGGATACATTCTCTTCTTTTACGAGCTTTACACAGTTCTTGATGGTGTTGAGTCCTTCGCGCATGTTGTCGCGGTCCAGGAACTGGCAGT
This sequence comes from Lachnospiraceae bacterium UBA3645, assembly GCA_002373555.1. Taxonomy (GTDB): domain Bacteria; phylum Bacillota; class Clostridia; order Lachnospirales; family Lachnospiraceae; genus UBA3305. The sequence continues at coordinate 2,876 of DFKM01000189.1, read as the reverse complement.
AGAGCATCCGCATCCAGACCCGCAGGAACGGTACTTTTTCAACCTGCTTTTTGGCGACGAAGCCGCACAGGCCGACCACTTCGGGGTATCCCGTGACGATATCGAAATAGCTGCGGTGATTGCTCATGTACACCACCGGCCTGTCCGCCGGGATATTTTCATGCCCCTTGACCGTCAGGCGGATGCCGGAAAGCCAGCCGACGATCCGGAAAGCGCGGTTGACGATGGAAAGCGCGATCCTGTCCGCCTTCGCCGGATCCGACTTCCGAAGGATCCACAGGAACAGCCACGCAATGGGCGAGAAGATCACCAGGAAGAGGATCAGGAATATCAGAACGATCAGCGTTCTCATTGATCGGCACCGTCCACGAATTCGTTCAGGCTGTCAAGCAGCTGGTACTTGGTGTCGTACAGACGTCTTGACAGGTCGACATAGACCTCGTGCGGGTTGTTGAAACGTCTGGTCTCATCCCACAGCGTGGCAAGCTCTTTCCGGCAGGTCTCGCGGATGGTCATGACATCCGGGCTTTCATAGACGCATTCGCCGTCTTTAAAGATCGGTTCGAGCAGAAGCCGCAGTGTGAACGTGCCGGCTTCCAGATAGGTCTTCTTCCAGGTATGGACCGGATCGAAGATCATCAGATTTCTCTCTTCGGAGAAATTGTCGTCTTCGAGCGCGATCAGATCGCCGATGTGCTTACCTGTCTGCTTATTGTAGATCCGATAGATCTTCTTGTTGCCGGGGTTCGTGATCTTCTCGGGATTCTCGGAACGTTTGATCTTCGGGATAAATTTGCCGGTCTCCTTATCCAGGATCGCCGCCAGCTTGTATACGCCGCCGAACGCGGGGCAGTCCTTGCTGGTGATCAGGTTCGTGCCGACGCCCCAGGACGTGATCTTCGCGCCTTGGTTCTTCAGGCTCTTGATCAGGTACTCGTCCAGGTCGCAGGAAGCGGAGATGACGGCGTCGGTAAAGCCGGCTGCATCCAGCATCTTTCTGGCTTCCTTCGACAGATAAGCCAGGTCGCCGGAATCCAGACGGATGCCGTAGAAGGTCAGCGGGATGCCGGCTTCGCGCATCTCGGTGAATACTTTGATCGCGTTCGGCACGCCGCTCTTCAGTGTATTGTAGGTGTCCACCAGCAGGATGCAGGCGGAAGGATACAGTTTTGCGTAGGTGCGGAAGGCGGTCAGCTCGTCCGGAAAGCTCATGATCCAGCTGTGCGCGTGCGTTCCCTTGACGGGGATGTCGAACATCTGGCCTGCCAGGACATTGCTGGTACCGACACATCCGCCGATCACGGCCGCTCTGGCGCCGTAGATGCCGGCATCCGGGCCCTGGGCCCTGCGGAGACCGAATTCCATGATGCCGTCGCCGTTCGCCGCATAGCAGACGCGGGAGGCCTTGGTGGCGATCAGGGACTGGTGGTTGATGATGTTCAGAAGCGCCGGCTCCAGCAGCTGGGCTTCCATCACGGGCGCCACGACCTTGACCAGAGGCTCGTTCGGGAAGACGACCGTGCCTTCCGGGATCGCGTAGATATCGCCGGTGAATTTGAAATTTTTAAGATAATCCAGGAACGCTTCCGAGAAAATGCCGAGAGACCGCAGATAGTCGATATCGCCGTCCGTGAAATGCAGATCGTTGATGTAATCGATCACCTGGGCCAGACCGGCGCAGACCGCGTAGCCGCTGCCGCTGGGGTTGCTGCGGTAGAATGCGTCGAAGACGACGATCTCATCGGAACCGCTCTCGAAATAGCCCTGCATCATCGTGAGCTCGTAAAGGTCTGTCAGAAGTGTAAGATTTCTGTCACTCATTTTGATTCCCTCCGGAAATAGGCCGTCCGTCCGTTTTCCCCCTGCCGGAAGACAGCCGTTGTACGGCAATTATAACACAATTCATCATAAGAACAAGAAGAAAAAAGGGATGTGTTTTTGCCGTAACCCATGTGATATTTCTTTACTGCAGCCGGAGGAATTGGTATACTCTTAAGAAGCGCATTTTCACAGCGGGGAACAGACGACGCATCATACGGAAACGGAGGGATGAGCATGCCGGCAGGCGGAGGAAGAAGAATGGGCGGCCCGGGCGGCCGTTATATGACGGAAGAAGAGAAGGCGGCGCTGCCGAAAGTCACGGCAGACCTGATCAAAAGAGTCTTTTCCTATCTGATCCCCTACAGGATGCAGTTCATTCTCGTCATCCTGTGCATTGCGGTGTCGTCCGTATTCAATCTGCTGCCGTCGATCCTGACCGGCAAGATCATCGACGAAGGCCTGATCGGACAGGATATGCGTCTGCTGATCCTGTATATCGTTCTGTCGCTCGCGGTGACGTTCGGCGCGAATCTGATCGGCGTGGCGGAGAGCTATATCAATATCTGGATCGCGCAGCATATCACCTATGACATGCGGAACCAGATGTTCCGGCATCTGGAAAATATGTCCCAGCGGTTCTTCACATCGAACAACCAGGGTGATATCATCACGCGGATGACAAGCGATATCGACGGCGTGCAGTCCGTGATCACGGATACCTTCAAGAGCATCCTGTCGAATTCGATCACGCTCATTTTCGCCTTGATCGCGATGTTCCAGAAGAACTGGATCATGGCGCTTGTCGGCATCGCAGTGATCCCGCTGTTCGTGCTGCCGACGAGAAGAGCCGGGAAGATGCGCTGGACGCTGACGAATAAAGCCCAGGCCTGCAACGATGAGATCAACGGGATCCTGAACGAAACGCTTTCCGTGAGCGGGCAGCTGCTGGTGAAGCTCTTCGGAAAGGAAGAGCAGGAATACGAGCGCTATAAGGAAGTCAACGGCAGGATGATCGCGCTGAACATCAAGGAGCGCATGGCCGGCCGCTGGTTCTT
>DFKM01000082.1 GCA_002373555.1 Lachnospiraceae bacterium UBA3645 | reverse complement strand
CCGGAGGGCTGATGGATCATGACTTCGGCGTTCGGAAGCGCATAGCGTTTTCCCTTCGCGCCGCTCGAGAGCAGAAAGGCGCCCATGCTGGCAGCCATGCCGATGCAGATCGTGGAAACATCGCATTTGATGTAATTCATCGTATCATAGATCGCCATGCCGGCCGTCACGGAACCGCCGGGGCTGTTGATGTACAGCTGGATATCCTTCGAGGGATCCTCCGATTCCAGGAAAAGGAGCTGCGCCACGACGAGGCTCGCGGTAACATCATTCACTTCCTCTCCCAGGAAGATGATCCTCTCCTTGAGAAGTCTTGAATAAATATCATAGGAGCGTTCGCCCCTGCTGTTCGACTCGATAACATAAGGTACCAGGCTCATAAAAGTCTCCTTCCTGTATATGCCAAACGGATATAAGCGTTCCGGCGCCTATATCCGTTCCATTTGCATCATTCTGTGATTTTAATCTATCAATTATTTCGCATTCTCCACAAGCAGATCGACAGCCTTCTTAATGGCGATGTTGCCCTTGATGTCCTCACGCTGTGCATCGTCGACATACTCTTTCACCTTGTCGACTTCCATGCCGTAGCGCTCTGCCATGTCGGCGATCTCTTTCTCGATCTCTTCTTCGGTGGCTTCCAGATTCTCTGCCTTCGCGATCGCTTCCAGCACCAGGCTGTTCTCGATCCGGCTCTTTGCGGTCGCCTTGTAGTTCTCCAGCATAGCATCCGCGGTCGATCCGGTATAGCTCATGTACTGGTCGATGGAAAGGCCCTGATACTGCAGGCTCTGCGCGAACTGGTTCAGCATATCTCTGGCCTGGGTCTCCACCATGAGATCCGGGATCTCCATGGAAGCATTCTTGACCGCTTCCATTACAAGAGCATCCTCAAGCTCACGCTTGGCCTGCTCTTCCTTCTTCTCGGTCAGCTGCTTCTTTAAGTTTTCACGGTACTCGGCCATGGTCTCGAATTCGGATACTTCGGAAGCGAACTCGTCGTCCAGCTCCGGAAGCTCGTTCTTCTTGATGCCCTTGATCTTGACGACAAAGAGCGCAGGCTTGCCGGCCAGCTCTTTTGCGTGATATTCTTCGGGGAAGGTCACATTGATCTGCTTCTCTTCGCCGATATTGGCGCCGATCAGCTGCTCTTCAAAGGTATCGATGAAGCTGTGGGAGCCGATCACGAGATCATAATTGTCAGCCTTGCCGCCGTCAAAAGGCATGCCGTCGACATAACCGTCATAATCGATCTGTACGGTATCGCCGTCAGCAACAGGACGATCCTCCACATTCACGAGGGTCGCATTCTTCTCCTGCTCTTTCTTGACTTCCGCATCGATCTCTTCTTCGCTTACGGAAACTTCCATCTTCTCAACGGAAAGTCCCTTGTACTCGCCAAGGGTGACTTCCGGCTTTGTCGCTACGGTCGCAACAAAGATCACGGGCTTTCCGGGCTCTACCTGCGTATATTCGATCTGCGGCTGGGATACGACAGTCAGTCCGCTCTCCTCAACGGCTTCTTCATAGACACCGGGCACGGTCTCATTAATGGCATCTTCCAGGAAGATTCCCTTTCCGTACATTTTCTCGATCATATGGCGGGGTGCTTTGCCCTTTCTGAAACCGGGAAGCTGGATGCGGTTCTTCTCTTTCAGATACACTGCCTGCTCGGCTTTATCAATAACATCCGCTGCGATCTCCACAGTCAGTTTGGCAAGATTTCCCTCTAACTTTTCAACACTTACACTCATGGTGCATCCTCCTTGTTCATCCCGCGCCTTTTCGCCCGGTCAAGTCGCCATTATAGCACATGTGATACCGGAATGCCAGCACTTTTATTCAAATCCTTCAAATGTTTTTCCGTCGGAATCCGCGATCCAGCGGATGCGGGACAGCGGCCAGTAGGAGAAGTAGACCTTCCCTACCATTTTGTCCTCCGTGACCCACGTGTTCTCCCAGTATCTGGCGTCGAGCGAATCGTTCCTGTTGTCGCCCATGAAGAAATAGCAGCCCTCCGGCACCGTGACCGGACCGAAATCCCCGGTCCAGTCATACGGTTCCTCTTTCAGATATTCTTCTTCAAGCTCCTGTCCGTTCAGGTAGACCTTTCCGGCCGTCACTTCGACTTCATCTCCGGGGACGCCGATGAGACGCTTTACGAACAGTGTGCCGGGCTCGTCCGGCGCATCGAAAACGATGATATCCCCGCGCTGCGGTTCGGAGAACCAGTAACTGCACTTCAGCCCCATGACTCTCGTGTGCCGCAGGATCGTATTTTCCATGGATTCGCTGGGGATCACTGCATTGATCAGGATAAAGACCCGAAGCAGCAGCACCACGGCCAGCAGTATGATATAGGGAATCAGCTCTTTCAGCATTCCGTTCTTTGCCTGTTTTTCCTGTTTCTTCTCTTTTTCAGCGCGTCCCACCTGGTTCCTCCTGCCATGCTGACAAACTGCGGTCAGCCGTAATTATTCTTCTGTTTTTTCCGCATCCTTTGCGATCTCTGCGATGGATGCGATCGTGCCCGCCAGTCCCTGGATATTGGAAGGGATGATGAGCTTGGTCGCCTTGCCGTCCGCGGCCTTCGTAAAGGCTTCCAGACTGCGCAGCTTGATAACGGCATCGTCGGCGCCCGCGTCACGGATCAGACGGATACCTTCCGCATTCGCCTGCTGGACCTTGATGATGGCTTCCGCCTGACCTTCGGCTTCCTTGATGGTCGCTTCCTTCTTGGCTTCCGCACGGAGGATCGCCGCTTCCTTTTCCGCCTGGGCATCCAGGATCGCTTTCTCCTTGTGTCCTTCCGCGACCAGGATCGTGGACTTCTTTTCACCCTCGGCCTGCAGGATCTTCTCACGTCTCTCACGCTCCGCCTTCATCTGCTTCTCCAT
>DFKM01000073.1 GCA_002373555.1 Lachnospiraceae bacterium UBA3645 | reverse complement strand
GTCCTGGGTGAGCAAGAAAAGAGAGCTGGAAGGAAGTAACTGCCCTGGCTGTGCAAAAAAGGTGATCTGATAAGAAATTACTGCCTGCAGTCGTGCAAAAAAATCGTTCTGAAAAATGACTACTGTCTTCAGTTGTGCAATTGAAAGGGAGTACAGAAATAATACTGTCATGAATTCCAAAGATTATGTCAGCGCAACTGCGAGAAAGTGACAGTATAAATGGATGAACAGGCTATAATTGCACAAAACAGTCTTAATTTAGGTTAAAAGAAGCTAAAGGTATCTAAAATCCGGACAGTATTTTTTTGAAAACTCGTTATAATTGCACGGAATCTTACCAGATCTTAAAATTATGACAAGTTGACTCGCGGAATTCGTGCGAACTGCTTCAGGCGGCGCAGCCGGCAGATATAGCAGGCAATAGGTATGTTTAGAGGCCATTCACATTCTGCTGCATGCTCATGAACCGCGGCTTCGTTCTGCGGTTCTCAGGTGCAGCTATCAATACATATGAGATAAGCATCCCCCCTTTGAGTTCGTCATATGGCTTAACGTCCTGGAAAATGGGGTAAGCTTGTTCTCTCTGTTTTGCATAAGCAGCGCATGCGCTGCCTGAAATCATACCATAATATTGATAAATTGATCCTTTATGCATGGAGTGGGAAGCAATGACTTTATCAGAAGCGGTCAACAGAATAGAAAAGCCGGACGCGCAGGCAGCAGCTGCCTGCCGCGCACACTGGAACCGGATCGGCAAGCCGCTGTACGGGCTGGGCAGGCTGGAAGAAATGCTGGTGCAGATCGCCGGGATGCAGCGTACCGCGCAGCCGGATATCAGGAAGAAGGCGCTGGTGATTTTCTGCGCGGATAACGGCGTGGTCGCGGAGGGCGTCAGCCAGACGGGACAGGACGTGACCGCGATCGTAGCGGAGAATTTTGCAGTCGGGAAATCCTGCTCAGCGATCATGTGCCGGCGGGCCGGCGCAGATCTGTTCCCCGTGGATGTCGGAATAGCCGTGGATGTACCGAGGGTCGAGAAAAGAAAGTGCCGCTGCGGTACGCGGAACATGGCAGCCGGACCGGCCATGACTGTAGAGGAAGCGGTCTTTGCGATCGAAGCAGGAATCGCGAAAGCGGCGGAAATGAAAGCAGCCGGGTACGGTCTGCTCGCCGGCGGCGAGATGGGGATCGGGAATACGACCACCAGCGCGGCGGTCGTTTCCGTATTGCTGGGACTGGATCCTGCTGCGGTCACCGGACGGGGAGCCGGACTTTCGGATGCGGGACTGGAGCGGAAGATCCGCGCGATCCGCAAGGCGATCGAAGTCAATCAGCCGGATCCGGAGGATCCGCTGGATGTGCTGGCTAAAGTTGGCGGTTTTGATATCGCGGCGCTGGCAGGGCTGTTCATCGGCGGCGCGGCGTGCGGGCTGCCGGTGGTGATCGACGGATTCATTTCTGCTGCCGCGGCATTGCTTGCGGCGGGGATTGCACCGGCGTGCAGGGACTATTTGCTGGCCTCGCACCTGTCGGAAGAGCATGCAGCGGCGATGGTCATGGAAGCGCTTGGCATGGATCCGGTGATCCGTGCCGGAATGCATCTGGGAGAAGGAACCGGGGCGGTCGCATTGTTCCCGCTGCTGGATATGGCAAGTGATGTTTATGAGCAGATGGATACATTCGAAGGGATCGCGGTAGAGCAGTATGAAGACTTTGGCAGGAAATGATGCCGGCCGCGCGGGTGCCGCCGGGGATTTGCTGCAGCCGGAGATGCTGGTGCTGGTGACTGGCGGCGCGGCAAGCGGGAAATCGGCATTCGCAGAGGGACTGGCGGTCAGGATGCATGCGCTGTCTGCGGGGAAGGAAGCCGGAGAGAGTGAAAAGGCAGCTGCCGGAGCAGTTGTGCCGGCAGGAGCAGACTCTGTGCGGGAGGATCCTGCGGCAGCGAAAGGCGGAAGAACGGCCGCAGCCGAGGAAGGTTTTTCTGTCGTGGAAGCCGGCAGCTCCTTGCATGGAGAAGGCCGGCAGAGCAAGCTGCCGGCAGGGGGATCCAGCTGCCCGGGGAATTTATGGTATGCCGCGACGATGCATTATGATCCGTCGGATGCGGAGACCATGGCGCGGGTAGAGAAACATCGCGCGCAGCGCGCCGGGAAGGGATTCGAGACGATTGAGATCGAGCGGGAGATCAGCGGGCTGGCGGATGTTGCCGGGCAGGGGGATACCATTCTTCTCGAAGATCTGTCGAATCTGCTCGCAAATGAATTATTCCCGTGGGAGGGCGAGCCTGTGCCTGCAGAGGAGATCTATGCGCGTATTGTGCAGCCGATCCTTGCATTGCATGCAAGAGGGATCGGATGCGTGGTCGTCGGAAACCGGATCAGCGAAGATCTGCATGCGGAATATGATGCAGGTACGAGGATATTTTGTGAGAGTTTTCAGATGCTGCAGCGGGAGCTCGGCGCGGCAGCGGATGCTGTTGTGGAAGTTGTCTGCGGGATTCCGGTCTGGCACAGATAAGAGCGCTGTCACGTCTAAGTGAAACTGCTTTTTACAGTCAAAATGAATACCGATAGCCTGTCATTCTGAGAACAGCCTGCTGTTCGAAGGAACCACCGCGTATGGCCTTCGGTTTTAGCATGTCTATGTGAAAGGCATTATCCGCGTTCATGAGCCCGGGATACTTGAGAGGATAGAATATAGATGAAGAAAAATGCCGGTATTCTGAACTGCATATGGGCGGCATTCGCGACATTTTCCCGGATTCCCGTGCCGGAAGCGGACTGGAATGATGAAAGCCTGCGGTGGCAGATCTGCTGCTTTCCGCTGGTAGGCGTCGTGATCGGACTGCTTTGGTGTGCGGCGGCTGTTGTGATGGTCTGCGTGGGAGCGCATTCGGTGCTGGCCGGCGCTGTGCTGACAGTTCTTCCGCTGCTGCTGACCGGCGGCATCCATATGGACGGATTTCTGGACACATCCGATGCGGTCCATTCCTGGAAACCGAAGGAAGAGCGGCTGAAAATTCTGGACGATCCGCATATCGGGGCGTTTGCGGTCATTTACGGTGCAGTCTATCTTGTTCTCTATTTCGGGTTTTCCGTGCAGCTTGCGGCTTCGATGCAGCGTGCGTTTGCGGAGGGCAGCGGGCCGCTTTTGTCCGCCTGCGCGCCGGGTTTTGTCATGGCGCTTTCTTTTGCGCTCTGCCGCGTTTTCAGCGGACTGTCTGTTGTCTGCTTTCCCAAAGCGAAAAAAGAAGGCATGCTACGGACAACGGCGGATGCTTCCGACCGGAAGGCCGCGGGCGTGCTGAAGGCGGAGCTGGCGCTGGCCGTGATTGTGTACATCGCGGCAGGAATTCTGCTGTACAGATATGAAGCTTTGCTGCTGCCGGCAGTTGCGGCGCTGGTATTTGCGTATTATTATCGGATGACAATGGATAAATTCGGCGGGGTGAGCGGTGATCCGGCGGGCTGGTTCCTGCAGGTGTGCGAACTCACGCTGCTGGCGGCTGTGGCAGTGTGCACTCTTGTACTGCATTGACCGCGATTAAGGACGAAAAAGGAAGAAGCAAGAGTTGCGTCCGTAGGAAGTAAGCTAAAATGAGCGCGGAGCGAGGGAATACTACGGCTGCAAAAGAAAGAAGCAAGAGCTGCGTCCGTAGGAAGTAGGCTGAAATAAGCGTGGAGCGAGGAAAAATTACGGACTCAAAAGAAAGAAGCAAGAGCTGCGTCCGTAGGGAGTAAGCTAGAACGAGTGCGGAGCGAGGAAATCTTACGTACGCAAAAGAAAGAAGCAGAGTTGCGTCCGTAGGAAACAGGCTGAAATAATTGCGGAGCGGGGAAATCCTCCGGGCGAAACAAGAAAAGCAGAACTTGCGTCCGTAAACGGAAAGAAAGCAGGCAGAAACATGATCTTCATCACAGGCGGAGAAGGTGCCGGACAGGCAGAATATGCAGAAAAAAATGCTCCCGGCGCAGCGATCCTGGGAAATTATCATTTGACGGTGCGGGAGCAGCTGGCTGCCGGGGAAGATCCTCTGCAGAAAGCGGCGCTTCTGCTGCAGGAGCACGAAGCTTCCGGCAGGAACCTCGTGATCTGGACCTGCGAGATCGGCTGCGGACTGGTACCGTTATCGCGGGAGGCGCGTGCATGGCGCGACGCCGCAGGCCGCGTGAATTGCTTCCTGGCGGAAAAAGCGGATCTCGCAGTCCGCATGATCTGCGGCAGAGCAGAGATCCTGAAAGAAGCTTCCGGGATTGCTGCAAGCACCGCAGAATCCTCTGAAATTTCCGTAATTGCTGAGACCATCGGGAAATCCACTGAAATTTCCGGGACTGCTGAAAGCGCCGGAGATTCCACTGAAATTTCAAGGCTTGCTGAAAACGTTGGAGAATCCTCTGAAATGCACAATGAAAAGAGGATTTCGGAGCGTAATTCACCGACAAAAGTAAAAGAACAGGCTCATATAGTGGAAAAATCGTCGGATTCGACGAATGCGTGTGGAAAAACCGGAAGCCGCGCGGAATCGCGCAGCGCCCGCCCGCTCATGGTCGTCGGCACGATGTCCAATGCCGGAAAGAGCTTCATCGCAGCCGGTCTGTGTCGTATTTTTACGGATGACGGCTACAGTGTCGCTCCTTTTAAAGCGCAGAATATGGCGCTGAATTCCTTCATCACGAAAAAGGGAGAGGAGATGGGGCGCTCGCAGGTCGTCCAGGCGGAAGCCTGCCGCAAAGAGCCGGACGCCAGAATGAATCCGATCCTGCTGAAGCCGACCACCGACAAAGGCTCGCAGATCATCATCAACGGCCATCCCGTCGCGGACATGGACGCGAAGGAATATTACAGACACAAGAATGAATATCTTCCCTATGTCAGGGAAGCTTACGATTCCCTGGCGGCGGAGAATGACATCATTGTTCTGGAAGGCGCCGGCAGTCCGGCGGAGATCAATCTGAAGGAAAATGATATCGTCAACATGCCGATGGCAGCCATGGTGAATGCGCCGGTGATCCTGGTCGGCAATATCGATCCCGGCGGCGTATTTGCGCAGCTGTACGGCACCCTGAAGTTGCTCGAGCCGGCGGAGCAGGATCTGATCGCCGGCATGATCATCAATAAATTCCGCGGCGACCTCTCCATTCTGGAACCGGGCATCGGTATGCTGGAGGAGAAGACCGGAAAAAAGGTGCTGGGCGTCCTGCCGTATTCGGATATCCGGCTGGAGCCGGAGGATTCCCTGGCGATGGAGGAATGGGAACGGAAGGAAAAAGAACGGTGCCGGCTGCAGGATCATGCGGAGGACGGCGGTTCAGACGGAAAAGAGGAGAATAAAGATGCTGCATCAGATGGTTCGGAAAGAAACGACGAAGATGCAGCGGGGACGGGTTCCGCGGAAGGTCCTGCCGGTAAGACTTCCGGGAAACAGAAACCGCTGGATATCGCTGTGATCCGCCTCCCGAAGATCTCCAATTTCACGGATCTGGAAGCGCTGGCACTGGAACCGGATGTCAGGCTCCGGTATGTAAAGGATGCACGCGAACTGGGAACGCCGGATGTCATCATCCTTCCGGGCACGAAAAGCACGATCGCGGACCTTCTCTGGCTCCGGCAGACCGGCCTGGAGACCATGATCCGCCGGGCGCATGCCGGCGGAACGTTTCTCGTCGGAATCTGCGGCGGCTACCAGATGCTGGGAACGGTGATCCGGGATCCGGACGGCGCGGAAGCAAAAGGAGAAACAGCCGGCCTGGGATATCTGGATATGTCGACCGTTTTCTCTCCGGAAAAGATCATGCGCCAGACGGAAACCGTATCCTGTTTCGGCATCCCGGAGATCGACGGGAAGAAGATCACGGGATATGAAGTCCACATGGGACGGGCGGAAGAAGAACTGCTGCCGAAGGCAGGAGCAGCGCAGAACCCAGAGAGAAAACCTGCCAGCCCCGTGACAGGAGCGCAGGTACCGGGAGAGGGCGGAAGCATGGGAAGCTCCGAAGACAGGAACGTGATCGGAACCTATATCCACGGGATCTTTGACGAAGAGGATTTCAGAGATGCTTTTCTGGCATTCATTTACGCCAGGAAGGGACAGCAAAGGAGCAGCGTACCCGAAAAACGGCAGACCTACAGGGAATTCCGCGAGCAGCAGCTCTGTGATCTGGCGGAAATGCTGCGGAAGCATCTGGATATTCCGGCGATTTACAGGATCCTGGGCATACAAAAGGAAAACGGACCGCAGGGAACTGTGTGTGAACCCCAACGAAATGCAAATGTCCGCACTGCAGTAAACGGCGCTGAAGGAAATCGGGAAACATGCTGAAAGAGTATATGATCTTACATCTTATCGCGCTGATCTGCGGCTATATACTGGATCTGCTGATCGGCGATCCGCACGGTATCCCGCATCCGGTCACGTGGATCGGAAGTATGATCGGCGCGCTGGAAAAACGGCTGTTCCCGGAAGAGCGGGATCCGGCACGGGAATGCGCGCGGGGAACCGTTCTCTGGATCATTGCCGCCGCGGTGACATTTCTGCTGACACTGTCGGTCCTGGCTGCGGCTTACTGCACGCATCCGTTTGCCGGGGCGGCGCTGGAAGCGGTGCTCACTTGCTATATCCTTGCGGCGCGCAGCCTGCGGGATGAGAGCATGAAGGTGTATGAGGATCTTGCCGCCGGGGATCTCGCAAAAGCCCGGCATGATCTGTCGATGATCGTCGGGCGCGACACGCAGAATCTGGATCCGGCAGCAGTCACGCGGGCAGCCGTGGAGACTGTTGCGGAAAATGCTTCGGACGGCGTCATCGCGCCGCTGCTGTATACGGCGATCGGCGGGCCTGTGCTGGGACTGCTGTATAAGGCTGTTAACACGATGGATTCCATGCTCGGCTACCGGAATGACCGGTATGAGTATTTCGGAAAAACAGCCGCGAAGATGGACGATGTCTGGAATTTTATTCCCGCCAGGATCAGCGCGCTTCTGCTGATCGCCGCAGCCGCATTTCCGGGGGAAATGTTCCGTGAAATGGACGCTGGAAATGCGTACAGGATCTGGAGAAGAGACCGGATGAAGCACAAAAGTCCGAATTCGGCGCAGACGGAGAGCGCGTGCGCTGGCGCACTGGGCGTGCGGCTCGGCGGGCCGTCGGTCTATAAGGGCGTGCTGGTGGAGAAGCCGTGTCTCGGGGATGAAACGAGACCCTCCTGCCCGGAGGACATCCGGCTGGCGAACCGTCTGATGTTCGCGGCAGAAGCAGTGGCAATAGCAGGGATCGCAGGAATCGCAGGAATCCTGATGATGGGATTGATCAGATAGCAGGGTACATATACAGAATTGAACATCATTAATAGTCAGTTTCAGCAGAGCCAAAATCTGCAGTGATTTGAAAACAGCTGCGGCAGACAGTTTATAACGGAGACTGTAAGCGGAGAGCGACAGGATCGGGCGAAATCGCCGACAGAGGACCGACACGCTTTTTTGTCGGGCCGCCGGAGTGCGGATATTTCGTCCCGGATCCGAAGCAATCGGAGCGCCCCTGTTTCCGTTATAAACTGTTTGACACAGCGTCACTGAACAGCAGAGATTTGTAGATCAGAGGAAACAGATGAACATTGAATACATAAAACCCTCGGAAATAGAAAAACGAAGCTTTGAGATCCTGACCGCAGAGCTTGCCGCGCGCGGGACCGTCCTCACCGGCGATACCGCCTCTGTCATTAAGCGCTGCATCCACACCACCGCGGATTTTGAATACGCCGAAACGATGCGTTTCTCGGACGGTGCGGTCGCAAAAATGAAACAGCTGATCCGCGCCGGTGCATCCATTGTCACTGACACCAACATGGCGCTCTCCGGCATCAGCAAAAAGGAGTTCGCAAAGTACGGCGGAAAGCTCGTCTGCTTCATGGCGGATGCGGATGTCGCGGAGGAGGCGAAACAGAAAGGCGTGACGCGAGCCTCTGTCAGCATGGAAAAGGCAATGCAGCTGGATACGTCGGTCATTTTTGTTATCGGAAATGCGCCGACCGCGCTGATTACGCTGCATGAGCACCTGCAGACCGGCACATATACGCCCGCATTCATCATCGGCGTGCCGGTCGGTTTTGTGAATGTGGAAGCTGCAAAGGAGCTGATCATGGGAACCGGCATCCCGTATATCATCAATGCCGGCAGAAAAGGCGGCAGCAACGTTGCCGCCGCCATCGTCAACGCCGTCCTCTATCAGATGCGGGAGGAAAACTGAAAAGCCGGGAGAACAGAATCCGCGGGTCACGGCCATACCGGCCATGACCCGCGGATCCTGTCCTGTCAGTCTTTACTGTTCTACTTCAAACGGAAGCTGGTCCAGGATGTCTTTCTGTACATCCACGCCGGGGTAGACTTCAATGAGCTTCAGTCCCTTCGGCGTCAGCCGGAACACACATCTTTCCGTTACATACAATACTTTCTGTCCGTTCTTGATCGCTCTCTTTGCGGAGAAGCTCAGGGAACGGACATTTTTGACGAATTTCGGAACGGAGCCTTCCTTCTCGATCGTCACAACGCCCTTTTTCTGGGATACTTCCAGTCCTTTTGCGTTGAACGTCATGCAGAAAACGACCGTCGGCGTCTTTGCGGTGATGTTGGCAAAACCGCCGATGCCTGCATAAGCGCCGTCCGTGCGGTGAACATTGACATTGCCCTCGCCGTCCACTTCGAGCGCGCCCATGAAGCACACATCCAGGCCGCCGTTGTTGTACAGATCGAACTGGTTCGCCATATCGTAGACGGAAGCCGCGCCGATCATCGCGCCGAATGCCTCGCCGGATACCGGGAAGCCGCCGATGCCGCCGGATTCGACCGTCAGCGTGATATTGTCGAGCATGCCGTTTTTCCTGGCGTGGCGGGAGACCATCTCCGGAAGGCCGATGCCGATATTGACGATATCGTCCACGCGCAGCTCCGCGGCGGCACGTCTGCCGATGATATTGCCGGCGGTATCGTTTCGCATATGGTTCACGGAAACGGAATCGATCTTTTCACTCCATTTATGCCAGTCATCATAAGGGATCTCAAAGCTTCCGGTCAGCGCGGTATAGGCATCATTACGTTTTTCAGGTTCCGTGACTACGATCGCATCGACCAGACAGCCGGGAATGATGGCGTTTCTGGGTCTTGCGGGCGTGTTGACCAGACGGTCCACCTGCACGATGACTTTTCCGCGGTTCGCCTTGACGGCCTGGCAGATCGAAAGCGCATCGCCGGACATGAACATGTCATCAAAGGAAATGTTTCCCTTCCGGTCCGCTGCTGTTCCCTTGATCAGGGCTACCGTCAGCTTCGGGAGCTTGTAGTACAGGAATTCCTCCCCGTCCACCTCGACATATTTGACGAACCGGTCATCGGTCGAGAGGCGGTTGATGCCGGGGCCCTCCTTGCGGGGGTCGACGTAGATATCCAGACCGACCTTGGAGAGCGCGCCGGGGAGTCCGGATGCCTGCGCCCGGATGGCATGCGAAATGCAGCCGAGCGGAAGATTGTATGCTTCGAAATAATCCTCCAGCACAAGCTTCTTGGTGCTCGGCATGGCGCCGAAATGTCCGCAGATCAGCCGGTCCACCGCGCCTTCGCGGATATAGCCTTCCGCGCCGCGGTTCTCGTCCCACACGCCGAAGCCGGCGCTGGAAACGATGGTCAGATGCCTCGGCGACTGCATCTTCTGATATCTTCTGTAGATGGCTTCGTGAAGCTCGACCGGATTCTCGATGCCGACGAACGAATTGACGCAGATCACGTCACTGTCGCGGATCAGGCGGATGGCTTCATCGGAACTCATGATTTCGTACATACGCGGTACCTCTTAAGGAAGAATAACTATTTCATGATAGAGGGGAAGGCACAGGGTTGTCAAGAACTATTTCTTCCGGAGTTCGTTGATAATCGGGGGAAGCTTTGTTATAATCATGTCAGAAAAGCAGAAGGAGAGCCGGTCATGGAAAGTATTGTTGTTGTCATTATATTTGTCGTTGTTTTCCTGCTGAATACATCCGGTAAAGCGAAAAAGAAAAAAGGCAATACACCGGTGCCGAACCGTCCGAGAGAGGGACAGGTCTCTAGGCCGAACCGTCCCCGTCCTGCGGTATCGAATGCTGCTGGCGCGGCCAGAAATGTGACGGACCGTGCAAAGAAGGCCGCCTCCGGCTGGGCAAAGCAGCTCTATGAAGCGGATGCGGACAGACATTCCGAATATGACCAGGCAAGCCTGGACTACTGCGACAGCGATGTGCCCGCGAGCGGCGGCATTTCCTTCCGGGATCTGCCTTCGGGGAGCGATGAGCTTGCCTATCTGCGAAAATGGAATGCGACCCGGGAGAAAATGCTGGAGAAATCCCTCGAGAGCAGGGGATAAGGACAGAATATTTTCGCAACATGCATCATGCGATTGTTTACGTTAGGAAGAAAGAATGAACAGTATCATCAGAAACGGTAAGCTTCTGCTTACCTTTAACGATCATTTTGAAACAGCCGATCAGGATCTTTATATCGCCGGTGACCAGATCGCGGGGATTGGAGAAGCGCCGGCAGATTTTACGGCCGACGAAACCATCGATGCATCCAGCATGCTGATCATGCCGGGCCTGATCAACGCCCATACACACGTATACATGACCACGCTTCGCGGCGTCGCGGACGACGTCCCGTTTGACAAGTGGCTCTTTGAGGGCGTGATGCCGAAGGAAGAAGCCATGTCGCCGGCGGAAGCGTATCAGAGTGCCCGGATCGGCCTGATGGAGATGATCAAATCCGGCACCACCTGCTTCAATGACATGCAGATGTTCATCGGTCAGGCCTGCCGTGCGGCCGTGGAACTCGGTATCCGCGGGGTGAGCGGGAGAGGTCTTTCCGGAGATCTCACAGAGGCGGTGCCCGGCGGAAGCCGCCGGATCAATGAGGCCTTTCAGGAAATGGAAATGTTCCGGAACGAGCCGCTGCTTACTTTCACGCTGGCGCCGCACGCGCCTTACACCTGTGCGGAGGATCTGATGTGCCGCGTACCGCAGCTTGCTGCCGAACACGGACTGCCCGTGCATATCCATCTGTCCGAGAGCAGAAATGAAGTGGAGAACTGCATAAAGGAGCACGGCATGACGCCCATCGCCTGGGCAGATCACTGCGGCTGCTTTGATGTTCCGGCTGTGGCTGCGCACTGCGTGCATGTGACGGAAGACGATATCCGGATCCTGGCGGAGAAGCATGTGAGCGTGGCGTCCAATCCCGCCAGCAATATGAAACTCGGCAACGGTTTTGCGCCGATCCCGGAGATGCTTTCGGCCGGCATCAATGTCTGCCTGGGAACGGACGGCGCTGCCAGCAACAACCGCCAGAATATGTTCCACGAAATGAGCCTGATGGCGCTGGTCCATAAAGGAAGAATGGAGGATCCGGTCAGTGTAAGCGCCGCGGAAACGCTGCGGATGGCGACCATAAACGGCGCGAAAGCGCTTGGCCTGAATACCGGTGAGATCGATCCCGGAAAGCTTGCGGATCTGGTTTTCCTGGATCTGTCGGAGCCTTCCCTGATGCCGTTTGATGAAAATACCGATCCCGCATCCGCGCTGGTCTATGGTGCGACGGGAGCGGAAGTCGATTCCGTGATGGTCGGCGGAAAAATGATCCTGAAAGGAAAAAAATTCGTGAACAGCTGAGCGAAAATATGAATTCACGCAAAAGGGCGGCTCCACTCCGGAAGCCGCCCTTTTCTTCAAATCTATCGATAAAAGAGTTTCCTCTTTCATCCGTGCAGTAACGGGTATTACACATACCCCTGTTCTCGCATGGCCTTGACCACGCGGCGGAAGGCTGCAATATTCGCGCCGTCCACATAATTGCTGCCGAGATCATATTCTTCGACTGCCGAGGAGATCTGCGCCCAGATCCCGCTCATGATGCCCTTCAGCTGGTTGTCCACATACTCGAAGCTGTTGCTGATGCGCATGCTGTTCTGGGACATTTCCAGACCGGAAACAGCTACGCCGCCGGCGTTGCTGGCTTTGCCGGGCAGGAAGAGAAGGCCCTTCTTCAGGAAGTAATCCGTTGCTTCTCTGGTGGTCGGCATATTGGCACCCTCGACAACCGCCTTGCAGCCGTTCTCAACGAGGGTGATCGCATCGTTGATATCCAGCTCGTTCTGGATCGCGCAGGGGAAAGCGATGTCGCAGGGGATCTCGAAGGATTTCCGGCCGTCCATGTAGGTGGAGCCGGGCACGCGCTTCGGATAGACCGCAAGACGGGCTCTCTCGACTTCCTTGATCTGCTTGATCATTTCCACATCGATGCCGTTCGGATCATGGATATAGCCGTTCGAATCGCTCATGGCGACGACGGTCGCGCCAAGCTGGGTCGCTTTTTCAGCTGCATAGATGGCAACATTTCCGGAACCGGAGATGACGACCTTCATGCCGGACAGGCTCAGACCGTGGTTCTCCAGCATTTCCTCCGCAAGATAGCAGACGCCGTAACCGGTCGCTTCCGTTCTTACGAGAGAACCGCCCCAGAGCAGGCCCTTTCCGGTCAGGGTTCCCTCGAACTGGTTGGTCAGTCTCTTGTACTGGCCGTACAGATAACCGATCTCTCTGCCGCCTACGCCGATATCGCCGGCGGGAACATCTTCGTTCGGTCCGATATACTTATGAAGCTCGGTCATGAAGCTCTGGCAGAAGGCCATGACTTCACGGTCGGATTTTCCGTGGGGATCAAAGTTGGAGCCGCCCTTGCCGCCGCCCATGGAGAGGCCGGTCAGGGCGTTCTTGAAGGTCTGTTCGAAGGCGAGGAAGTTCATGCTGCTGCGGTTCACACTGGGATGGAAACGCAGACCGCCTTTGTACGGGCCGAGCGCGGAATTGAACTGGACACGAAAGCCGCGCTGGATATGGATCCTGCCTTTGTCATCCGTCCACGGTACGCGGAAGGAGATGGAACGCTCGGGCTCAGTAAGCCTCTCGAGCAGACGGCTTTCTTTATATTCCTTTTCATGTTTTGCGATAACGGGCTTCAGGGAATCCAGTACTTCCCTGACGGCCTGATGGAATTCCGGTTCGGACGGATTCATTTCGATGACATGCTGCATGACTTTCGATGTATAGGATGACATAGTTCCCTCCCTCTGCCGCTCATTTCCTACGGCTGTTTCGCTTTATTGTGATGTTGTGGTAAAGCATAGCAGAAGAAAACAAAGTTTGTCAAGCAAAAACTTAAAAATATTAAGTCAAAAATCATATATCGTTATAAAATAAAGCCAAAGTAATATATATTTACTGTTTTTATTCTGCATTTATCGAAAAATGCCTTTGCAGCAGCCCGATAACATGCCGGGATTTGTGTGATTGTGTGCTTAAATCAGTCATGATGAAGGGCTTGCCGCTCTGTTCCGGAAAGCAGCAGACGATATTTCCTGCCGGCAACAAACAATAGACGACACCTGTGAATCAATATATAATAGAAACAATAAAAGGAGATGAGGAGGATCAATCAGGATGACAGGGAAGATCGAACTTGCAGTGGATAATCATAAGACGGATTTTGAGCACTGGCCGGCGGCAGACGGGATCTATGCCGTACAGTGCCCGGGATTTCTGCCCGGGCCTGGAAGACTGCCGGGCTGGGGATATGTCATTTCCTATGTCGTGATCGGAAAGGAACGGGCGATGCTGATCGACACGGGCTTCGGAAATGTGGATCTGAAGGGGTATATCGAAAAGAATATTACGAAGCTGCCGCTGATGGTCGTGAATTCCCATGTGCATCCGGATCATTCCGGCGGAAATGCGCAGTTCGACGTCGTCTATATCGAAGAGCACGAGGCAAAGCCCGGCGAGGAAGTCTATTTCTATAAGATCCCCGGGCAGAGAGCGGCGTGTCAGGAAGTCATCGACGGCGGGACTTACCGCTACGAATTACTGAAAGACGGGCAGGAGATCGATCTGGGCGGCCGGAAGCTGCTGGTACGGCACATTCCCGGACATACGCCCGGCGCGATTGCCCTCTTTGATTACAATACGGAAATGCTGCTGTCGGGCGACGCGATCCTGAAGCGCGTTTTCTACGGAAGCGGCATTCCGTTCTCCAGCTATCGTGCCGCGCTGGTAAAGACAAAGGAACTTCCGATCAAAGATATCCTGAGCGCACACTGGCCGGAGCCGCTGGGCGCGGATTTCATCGACAAGATGATTTATCTGATCGATACTTTCGATCCGGCAAAGTCCGAGCCTGCGGGCTGGGACGAACCCGGCATGTCCGGCGTGGATATGCGGATGTTCTGTTACGGGAAGGATTTCGACGATCCGGATTTCGTGGCCGTAAGCTATATTACGGATCAGCTTGAGAAGATCATGTGCTGACCGTGCCCATTCGGCGTATAGGAAATACTTATTCCCCGCATCCGTTTTTCCTATTGGCGTATTCCGGTCTGCAGTGGTATAAATGGAAACAAATGATCACTGAAAGGGAGAACGAAACATGGCCATTCATATCAGAGAAGAAGCGAACCGGTGCCTGCAGTGCAAAAAGCCGATGTGCCAGGCGGCCTGCCCGGTCGGAACACAGATCCCGCAGATCATTCGGCTGTTTAAGGAGAACCGTACGCTGGAGGCGGGCGAAAAACTGTTTGTCAACAATCCGATGTCCGTAATCTGCGCCATGGTCTGCAACCATGAAGCGCAGTGCTTCGGCCACTGTGTGCTGGGAAGAAAAGGCACGCCGGTCCAGTTCTATGAGATCGAGAAATACATTTCCGACACCTATCTGGACCGTATGCTGATCCCGCCGGTCGAGAAAAAGGGGAAGAGCGTGGCGGTCATCGGCAGCGGTCCTGCGGGCATGACGGCGGCGATCATTCTGGCACGGAACGGCTATGAAGTGACCATTTTTGAAGAACGCTGCTATATCGGCGGCATGCTGTATTACGGGATCCCGGAATTCCGTCTTCCCAAGAGCATCCTGCACAGATATCAGGACAGAATGGTGGAGATGGGGATCCACATCCGTCCGAATACCACGATCTCTGATGCGCTGAATATCGACATGCTCTTCCGGGACGGCTATGCGGCTGTCATGGCGGGCACCGGTGTATGGCGGCCGAAGACCCTGGGGATCCGGGGCGAGAGCCTGCCGAATGTGCATTTCGGCATCTCCTACCTGACCAACCCGACGGCTTTCAGTCTGGGAGAGACCGTGGCGATCATTGGCATGGGAAATGTTGCCATGGATGTTGCCAGGACGGCGCTGCGGCACGGCGCGCGGAAAGTGACGATGTATGCGCGCAGCCGGCATATCGCTGCGAGTTCCGAGGAAGTGCAGTTCGCAGAGCTGGACGGCGCGGAATTGGTCTTTGGAAAGGCGATCGATCATTTTGCCCCGGAAGGACCGGTCTTCCGGACAGCGATCCTGAATGAGGATGGAAAAGTGACCGGCTACGAAGAGGAACTTGATGCTGTGCAGGCGGACTCCACGATCATCGCAGTCAGCCAGGGTCCGAAGGACCGTCTGCTGCTGACGACGGAAGGGCTGAAGAAGTCTGAGACCGGGATGCTGAAAGTGGACGAAGATTATATGACGACCGTGCCGGGCGTGTTCGCGGCAGGCGATGTCGTTACCGGATCCTATACCGTGGTGAGCGCGGTACAGCAGGCAAAAAAAGCGGCGGAAGGGATCATGAAGTATATTGAGAAAGAAGCTGTAAAGCACACGGATCTGTAGAAAGCGCTTGTTTTTTCATACCGGGAGTCTTATAATGATCTTAACAGGACAGCCGGAAGGGTGGGTGGACACCCGACCCGGCAGAATACTGACTAAGAAATAGCCGTTGACTTTGCCAGAGTACGAACGGCTATTTCTTATTATACAGATCCATGATACCTATTACGACCAGCATGAACTGTACAGCATCTCGAATACAGACATAAGAACCACCTCCTCTGAACAGGCTCAGATCGGGTGAAGCACGTCCTCCGGCTGCCCGGTTAAGACCGCTATAAAGCAAAACAGCACTTCTTCCGGCGGCTGAGTCCCGGATTCCGAAGTGCTGTTACATATATTATAGAGTGAATCCTGGAAAAGTCAACGATGGAACTAGTCGTCATCGATTTGACAGGACGGTAAAACCCGATAAAATAATAGAGACAGTAAAAGATCTGGTAAAACCAGTGAAATGCGGCTTCAAAGGAGATGGGACAATGATGAACAAGGTACACGGAACGAATCTCGGCAACTGGCTGGTACTGGAAAAATGGATGAAACCGGATCTGTTTGCCACAAGCGGAACGGCGGATGAGACCTGGCTTGCGAGAAAGACGCCGGCGGATGAATTTGCGGCGCTCTTAAAGAAGCACCGCGACACGTATGTAACGGAGGAGGACTTCCGCTTCCTGTCGGACAACGGCGTGAAGTTCGTGCGTCTTCCCGTGCCGTACTTCGTTTTCGGCGACCGGCCGCCCTTTGTCGGCTGTGTCGAATATGTCGATAAAGCATTCGACTGGGCGGAGAAATACGACATGCAGATCCTGCTCGATCTGCACACTGTGCCCTACAGCCAGAACGGATATGACAACGGCGGCATCACCGGCGTCTGCAAATGGTGCAGACATCCGGAAGAGGTGGAATTCGCGCTGACCGTGCTGGAGCGTCTCTCGAAACGCTACGGAAAACGGGACGGTCTGTACGGCATCGAAGTCCTGAACGAGCCGATCAGCTGGATCGTCTACATGACCGCGCCTTCGACCGGAAAAGCGGAAGATCCGGAAGAAGCGAAGGGCTCCGGCTTCGTGCCGCTGCCGTTCCTGCGGAAGTTCTACAAGAGAGCCTACAAGCGGATGAGAAGATATCTGCCGGTTGAAAAAACGATCGTTTTCCATGACGGCTTCCGCTTCAATGTCTGGAATCATTTCTTCCGGACGCAGAAATTCGAGAACGTCGCGCTGGATACGCATATCTACATTTTCGCGATGGAAATGTTCATGCCGATCCACAAACCGTGGGTCTATCAGCTGTTCGTCAAGTACAATCAGCTGGCGCTGCGGCGTGTGCAGAAAGACGTGCGCGTGATCGTGGGAGAATGGTGCATTTCCAATAAGTATGCGACAGCCGGGAAGACGGCGGAGGAGAAAAAGAAACGTTTCCGCGAAGTTGCGAAGATGCAGCTCGCCGCCTGGAATGAAGCGTACGGCTGGTTCTACTGGAACTACCAGCTGCTGCGCGACCGGAACGAACCGACGGATGAGGAATGGAAGGAGAGCTGGGATCTGGCCAGATGCATCGGCAGAGGCTGGATCGAAAAAGAAGATTTCTGAAACCGGAACAGCACCTATACGGCGGAAGGGATTCTGAAATCACTGAAGAAGGATAAGGAACAGGGAGCATGGCAGGAGTATTGTACGGAATCGGCGTCGGCCCCGGAGATCCGGAACTGATGACACTGAAAGCCGTCAGGCTTTTAAAGGAGATGGATATCATTGCCGCGCCGGGAGAGGATGTAAGCAGGACAACGGCGTATACCATTGCCCTGCAGGCGGTTCCCGAAATGACAGAGAAGGAAACGCTTCCGATTCCCATGCCGATGGTGATGGACAGAGCCGTCATTGAAGAATCTCACCGCAAAGGGGCAGCGGAAATTGCCGGAAAGCTTGCAGAAGGAAAAAATGTAGGGTTCATCACCCTGGGAGATCCGACAGTCTATTCCACCTTTTCTTATATTGAAAAAATCGTCAGGGAAATGGGATACCGGACCGTTTATGTCAGCGGAATTCCCTCATTCTGCGCCGCTGCGGCGGCGATGGGCATCCCTCTGGCGGAGTGGCAGGAAAGCCTGCATGTGATCCCGGCCATCCATCGTCCGGATCAAAGAATCGGGGACGGGGGAAACTATGTCTTCATGAAGAGCGGCAGGAAGCTGAGTGAAGTCAGAAAGATCCTCAAAGAGAGCGGGAAGAATGCTGTGATGGTCGAGAACTGCGGCATGCCGGATGAGAAAAGATATCACAGTGTGGATGAGATCCCGGATGAGGCGGGTTATTTCGCGCTCGTGATTGCCAAATAGAAAAGGATGGGCGGACACCCAGCTAAGGAGATCCGATTTTTTCAGCTAAAAAAGCGGACCAGGGAATAATTTATCTCTGGTCCGCTTGGTATTTTGCTGACTTGTCAAATGAATTTTATTCTTCCATCATCCGCCCCCAGCCGGTAAAGGAAGCGATCAGGAATACGAGAAACAGTGTAAATGCATACAGTGTTCCTCCCGCAACGGAAACAGGCGACAAACCGGTGAGCGCTGATCCGATAAAAACGAATACGCTTAGGAAAGGAATAATGGCCGGAAGACTGTTTGCAGTACCAGTGAGCAGATTGGCTCTTCTGTAAGGATGAATATTCTTGGCAGAGCCGATTTTGTTAAGGATGGGACCAAATGTTAGGATGGATGCACTGGTGACGCCTCCGAAGAGGATCGTTGTAGCAGAAATGCCAATCATGCATGCGATTTCCGCGCCGGAAGCCGTCTTTGCCATTTTGCTGTCGAGGATCGCGTTTGCAACTGAATCCAGCATACCGGCATCTGTGAGCACACCCATGATTCCAAAGACGGAAATGACCAGCGCAACAGTGGGAAGAATACCATTGATACCATCGATCAGATATCCGACAGCGACATTGTTGGCAGGATCATTGGCGAATACATCTGCAAAGGTGAAAAGGCCTGCGAGAAGACCGACGACGGTTCCAACGGAAAGACCGACAAGGATACCTGCGAAAATATTTCTGGTCTTTGTGGAGACAAAGAGCATCAGGACAACAGGAATCAGCATGAACAGTGTTCTGGGATTGGAAGCCGCTTCGATGGCGCCGCCCTGGTAAGTGCCGCCCATGCCCCCAAGAATGGCAAAGAGCAGAAATGCAGGAATACCTGCTGCCAGTGAGTAGCGCAGTCTGCTGACGACTACACCTCCGATATCCGCCGGATGGCCATCCTTAAAAAGCTGGGTGGAGGCAGAAGCGATCGTGGTATCGGAAACCGGTGCAAGGTTATCACCGAAGATTCCGCCGGAAACGATACAGCCGGCCATCCACATGGGACCTGCACCAAGGATCATACCCGCCGGATAGAAGATCGGAAATGCGATGAACATTGTTCCGATCGAAGAACCTGTTGCGGTTGATACAATACAGGTAGCCAGGAAGGTAAACGCTACGAACAGACCTCCTTTGAGACCAATACTGTTGGCAAGCCATACAAATCCGCTGGAAATACCGCAGATCTTGATCAGCTGGCTGAACATTCCAACCAGCAGAAGAATAATGATGACGGAGACAGAGGTGATCGAGGAAATTCCCTTGATCGCACTATCCCAGTATGCGGAATAGCTTTTGCAGAACAGACCGCCGATCAGCAGTCCGATAAAGCCGCCGACAGCAAGCGCTTCCATATTAAAAGCTTTAAATCCGATAAAGAGTACGATACAGAAAAATACATAAATTGCAACGGGAACAAGAGACAGTGCCATTCCACCCCGGAATTCAAGCGTTTTGTTCTCTTCCATTTCAGGACTCTCCTTTCATCCGTTTTATCTGACTCCGATGTGCTTCTTCTCTGCCAGCCTGTGAAGTGCATCTGCCATGCGGTCAAGCGCTGCAAAGCAGTCGGAGTCATTCCAGAAACAGCCGGTGACGACACGCAGATGCCCCTGGCCCATTGTGCCGTAGAACTTGCCGTCATTTACATTGACACGGGCTTCTTCGATCAGATACTTGGTGATCTCGGTGGAAGTGCCAAGGCCGGAGATGTTGATCCAGATGCAGAACGTAGCCTCTGGCATTTTCATCGATACACCTGGAATGGAATTGAACAGATCAAATGCGTATTTCCTCCGGTTGTCATATTTCTGCATGTAGTCTGCAATGAAGCTGTCGTCTTCGAAGGCCGGCATGACAGCCAGCTGGCCAAGGGTGCTTGTCGCGCCCTGCATATTGACGGCAGATCCATAATAAACATCCATGATCACATCGTTTGCGTAGATCCAGCCGACCCGCAGTCCGCTCAGAGCCATTCCTTTTGAGGCGGAACAAACGGTAACGGTACGTTCCCACATGCCGGGAATGGAAGCCATGCTGATCATCGGGGCGCCATCAAAAACAGTATCCTCAAAAGCCTGGTCCGCGACACAGACAAGATCGTTTTTAATACAGAATGCGGCCAGCTCCTCCAGTTCCCTCTTTGTATAGCAGACGCCGGTGGGATTGTTGGGATTTGTCAGAAGGACCATTTTTGTCTTATCGGTAAGGCGTTTTTCATATTCTTCGATGCGAAGGTGCCATCCATCTTCTTCATAACTGGGGACTCTGACTGTGACTCCGCCTAAAAGTTCCGCATTCAGAAAATTGCTTCCGTAGCTGGGATCATGGACCATTACTTCGTCGCCGGGATTGATCCAGGGAGCCATTGCGAACATCAGACCGACATCAGAACCGGGATTGATGATGATATTTCGCTGCGGGTCAAGGTCGATGCCAAATCTTTCCTTTGTGCGCTTTGCAATCAGGGTCTTAAGATCCGGACTTCCGATCGGCATAATATAATGGGCAGGCGCTCCGCTTTTGATCGCCTGGATCGCGGCTTTCTCCACTGATTCCGGAAGAGAGGGATCGGGCATAAATGGATCCGCCCAGCTCATCA
Organism: Lachnospiraceae bacterium UBA3645; assembly: GCA_002373555.1. Taxonomy (GTDB): domain Bacteria; phylum Bacillota; class Clostridia; order Lachnospirales; family Lachnospiraceae; genus UBA3305. The sequence goes on along the minus strand of DFKM01000073.1, from coordinate 4,054 downwards.
TGGCAACGCCCATTTCTTTCATTCTTTCCTGTACATCTCCGACATCGGCTTTCTCGGTTACAGAGAATAATCCGCCGTCAAGCTGCGCAAACGCAGGCCTCATTAATTCTTTAATACTCATCGTTCTTTCCTTTCGTCTCCTGTTTTATGTTTACAGCTCAGCGACAGCTTCGATCTCGCAGAGGACGCCCTTCGGAAGCGTTTTTACGGCACAACAGCTTCTTGCGGGCTTGGAAACAAAAAATACTGCATATACTTCGTTGAAAACAGCAAAGTCATTCATGTCTGTGATAAAGCAGGTCGTCTTGACGACTTTCTCCAGGCTGCTTCCGCCTGCTTCCAGAACCGCTTTTACATTCAGGCAGGATCTTTCCGCCTGTGCTGAGATCCCTTCGGGAATCGTTCCGTCAGCAGGATTTACGGGGATCTGGCCGGAGCAGTATACATGGTTTTCGGAGATCATTCCTTGAGAGTAAGGCCCGATGGCGGCAGGTGCATTGTTGGTACTGATTGTCTGCATGATATCCTCCTTTTACAGTGTAAGAAATTTCTGTGATACAAAGATAACACGTTAAAATATTTTAGTCAATAGAAAAATAAATAAAAATTTTTAACGCGATAATAGAAATGGTTTTCTCTTGGGAAGGGAAAATAAATCCCATAGTTTTTACAGGTAAAGGATGCAGAATTTGTCAAACAGATGGCTGAAATCCGGTTTCTGTGATACAATGCAAAACAGGAAATCGAAAAGAGCAGCAAAGATGGATCGCAATTATTGAAAGCAGGTAGTGAATGAAAAAGAAGGTGACACTTACTGATACAGATCGGGTTATACTGGAATCATATAAAACCGTTCTGGAGGGGTTAGAACATTATCTGGGGAACAGCTATGAATTTGTGCTGCATTCTCTGGAGGATCCGGATCGGTCTGTTATTAAAATCATCAATGGCTACCATACCGGCAGAAGCGTCGGTGCACCTATTACCAATCTGGCATTGGAAATGATGGAGGCTATCGAGAATTCCGCTGACCAGGAGGATTATATCTCCTATTTTAGTACCAATCAGAGCGGCGAACCTTTAAAATCGACCACGATCGCGATTCGCGGTACCGGAGGAGAAATCATTGGTCTTATATGCATCAATTTTTATATGAGCACACCGTATATTGATATCCTGAAGTCGATGGGTTTCAATATGCATCTGCAGTTAAAGCCGGAGTATTTTATGGATCACCCTGAAATCAATATCCCACAGGCTGTCGTTCAGGCAAAACAGGCTGTGGAACTGAACGCGAATATTCCGTCTTCACAGCGGAATAAAGCAATTATCAGTGAACTGAATGAACAAGGTCTTTTCCGGGTGAAAAATTCCGTGGAGATGGTCTCCAAAGAGCTTGGACTGTCTGCCAATACTGTGTATCTCCATTTAAGAAGTCTGAAGAAGGAATAGAAGGAAAGCGCTGTTCGTCCGTTATCCTGAAAAAGGAAGGAGGCAGTCCCGACAGACAGCCTCCTTCCTTTACATTAAGATGTTATCTATATTTATGTTTGTTCTGTTTAAATGAGAAGCTGATGGCTGGTTCCCTGGCTTCATCTGTCAGATGGCTTTGATCCTCACCGCCATATACGGCCTGCCGGGAAGCTTTACGGTGAACTTTCCCTTCATGATTCCCAGATCTGTCACGGTCATGTTCCAGGTATCCAGGATTTCCACGCGGAATTCCGTCGTGTCATCGAAATGGAACTGCCGGAAGGACGGCGCCTGGAAGCTGTAGTAGAGCAGATAATAGCTGCAGATTTCCAATCCATTCGCCGGTTCATTTTCCGGTACAGCGCATAGATCGTCCCAGTCATGGACGAATTTCTTCAGACTGGAACCGCCGGGGACATCTTTCAACACTTTCCTGAGGAAGCGGATCCGCTCCGCAGTCTTTCCTCTCAGCTCTCCGCCGTGCGACCACCAGACCGGTTCGTCCAGACGATGCGCTGGATCGGCGGGAATGATGGTCTCGCTGTGGCCGGCGTAGCCGCCGCGGATCGTCGCCTCCCAGAACCGTCGGATCATTTCTTCCGCAGTCAGATTCCCCCAGCCGTGCTGCATATTTCCTTCATAGCCGAATTCATCTACAATGACCGGTTTGCCGAACTGTTCCCGCCAGACATCCGTCTTCTCCGTCGTTACATAGGCATCCGTGCACTGGAAGGAACAGTGTGTGATCCACGGCGCGGAATGATCGAACGGAACGATGCACTGGTGGATCGAGCGAAAGTGACCGTAACGGTCTTCCTGCATCACATAATTGCCAATAAAGTTCCAGTCATCCGTCGTTTTGTGTTTCAGCAGGCCGTACTCATTCGCCATGGACCACCAGATATTCCGGAAAGCCGCATAGCGGGAAATGATGTAGTGAAGATAGCGCTCATCCTGCGCGCGGGACATCATCGAAAATCCCCATCGTTCGCAGGAAGACGGGTGAGAAGGAAGAAGCTTCATGATGTTTACCCCGCTTTGGTATTATGTGAGCCGGGAGCCTGTCCCCCGGTTCGATTATGTGAACAGGAAGTCTGTCCCGCAGCCTGGTTCAGACTTCTTTCATTATATCATAAATCCGGATCTCTACGCCCCAGTCTCTGCCCTGCACTTCCGAGCGGAACTGCTGCCTGCACAGATAGTCTCCGAGCACGGGGCTGTCGGTCAGGAACCGCGGACAGGCGGGCAGCCAGGGATCATTCCGCATGACCGGTGCAAGATACCCGTTGTTCTCCACGAACAGCAGGCATTCGTTTCCTTCGCAGTCCACGCCTTTGAACATGTATTTGGCGCACATGTTGCGTGAAAGCGCCGGATTTTCGATCTGTACATCGCAGGCGCCGGGCAGGATCTCACCGGTAAAAAGATCGGATTCCACTTTTCCTGTAAAGGGAATCATTGTGACTGCGCCGTATTTGCATTCAAGGTTGGAGACCTGAGAGCTATCAGCAAATATTTGAAATACCATAATCGGTTCTGCCATGTTTCATTCTCCTTTTGATAAGAAAAGAGTCAGGAGAGATAGGATATTTCTCTTGACTCTTTTGTACTTTGAAAATCTGCAGAGGATTCTTCTTCAGATCTCTGATTTATGCAGTTTCCTGCAGCTTTTTGATATCACGCTCACAGTGATAGAACAGAAGGAAGAGCACAAACATTGCGCCGGCCATGATCGCAGGGATCCAGCCGTACATGAATTTGATCGCGACGGTAACGGATTCGGGCTGAGCAATGCCCTGTGCGTCGAGGGCTCCGTCAAAACCGGCTGCTGCGAGCACCCATCCGAAGATCGCCTGGCCAAGACCGAGACCGATCTTCTGCGCGGCGGAGATACCGGCGTTGCCCATGCCAACGGTATCGATTCCGGTCTTCAGCTTGCCGAATGTTACCGTGTCAGCGACCATGCCGAGCGCCATGCCGCCGGCGAATCCAACACCGAGTCCCTTAAGAATGTTGCTGGCGATCAGAAGGGCGGGAGCGGTAAATACTGCAGATCCTACAAAGCCGATTGCCATGACAAGCATGCCGAGCGTGTAGATCTTTTCCTTGGAGATCTTCTTCATCATGAACGGCGTTACGAACATGATCCCGAACTGGGCAATGGAGATCGCATTGGCGAGCATTCCGTACTGGCCCATATCATAGAGCACATACTGGCTGAAGAAAACGGTTCCCATCGAATAGAAGATGATGATCGCGAAAACAACGAAGTTGCCGAGCGTAAGAAGCATCCAGTACTTGTTGGAGAGAAGCGCCTTGACAGTCTCCATGACGTTTTCGTTCTTTGCATTCCTCTGTTCACCATTTTCACCATTGTCTGCCGCGAAGCCGAGCTTCACGCGCTCTTTGGTGTTGAAAACACAGAACAGGGAGACGACTACCATGATTGCACAAAAGATAGCCATTGTGAAAGTAAAGGATCGCTGCGTAAAATCTGTATTGGGGTTTTCGGAAAACTTGTGGAGAAGAATCGGGAAAGCGGAGTTTACGAAAACATTGCCGAGCGTCTGGAAGATCTGCT
>DFKM01000011.1 GCA_002373555.1 Lachnospiraceae bacterium UBA3645 | reverse complement strand
TGATGGGGGCGTTGCAGGCGAAGAAATCCTGCGGTCTGGGACCGAAGGTGATGATCTTCAGATTCTGAACGTCGATCACCGCTCTCGCGATCGGAACGAAATCACAGATCATGCCGGCGATATCATCCGCTGTTCCCACGGGATATTCCGGAATATAGCCCTTCAGATGTCTCATGCCGAGGTTGTAAGAGCAGTTCAGCATGCCGCAGTATGCGTCGCCTCTGCCGTCGATCAGATCTCCGTCGCCTTCCGCGGCGGCCACGAACATGACCGGACCGTCAAAATATTTGGCGAACAGTGTTTCGGGCGTCTCAGGTCCGAAGTTGCCGAGGAATACAACGAGCGCGTTGCAGCCGGCAGCCTTTACATCCTCTACGGCTTTCAGCATGTCATTCTCATTCTCGACCGTCACCGGGCACTCATATAGATCGCCCTTATAAGCAACCTTGATCGCGGCTCTGCGTCTTTCGGAAAGCGCGATCACAAAACAGTCACGGGATACGGCGATCATTCCCAGTTTCACTTCAGGGATGTTGGTCATCATGGTAACTCCTCCTGTATTTTTGATTATGTAAAATCTTATTTCAGTTCCTTAAACAGTTCCTTCATCGCCGGATAGATCTTCCGGAATTTCTGATACCGTTCTTCGTAACGGGCCGCGATCTCCGCATCCGGCTCGATACGTTCGGTCACATGGACAAGTGTGTCCACGCAGGCTTTCACGCTCTCATAAGACCGTTCCGATGCCCGATGACATTCTGCACTTCGTCCACCACGATCATTCCTATATTGTTCATTGCCACCGTTGAAACAGATCCGATCAGCATATCAATCGTTGCACGAGCACGGATAGCAGTTTCGTAGTATCTGCTTCCTAGAAAGCAGTCCACGGAACGAAGGATAGAGAGAAGCAGTCCCCTCGAAGAACAGTCAAACGGGCACTGTACCTGCAGGCATGGTATGACCGGATAATCATCGGTAAGTCTATTTGTCTCTTCGATGAGATTTATTGCCCTGCCAATGGAAACACTCTTTCCGATACCGGCGGTTCCAACGATAGTGAAGGAATCAGATCCTCCGACGATCCCTCGGTAAGACCCGCCCGTTATCATCCGATGATTTGCATATCTCTGCTGAATTGCCTGCCTCCCGGTTTTCTTTTTCAAGGAGGCACATACTGCCAGTTTCATCCGGGTATATACCTCTACCGACATCTGCGTCGGGACAAACACTTCGTAAATATCATTCAGTGCTTCCAGCCTGATAGAAGCACCAGCCCCGCGCACGCATGGGTCATATGCCGGCAGTACAGTCAGTCTTCGACGAAGAGCATCTCCTGTTAGCACACTTGAAGCAGTCTCATCTCTCTGATATATTCTCATCCCAGTCCCCTTTCATTCCAGTAATCCACATGACTATGATTACGTTCCCTCTGTCTTGTCTCGCGGATGTTTTTCAAATTGGCATCTGACGAGGGAGTTATCCTGCCTGTGACAGCATCGATACTGTTTGCAAGATCCACCCTTGCCTGCAGACGGTTCTCCTCCTCTGCGCGGACTAAGGCACGTTGCCGTTTTCTGATCTCCACAACCTTATCCACTGGCTTGCCTTCAAACCGCTTTTCAATCAGCGTAAACGAGATGTATTCTCCATCACGGATAAGCCAGACAACGCTGCTGTCATCCGGGTTATATGCACATGTGACAGATCCGCCCCGGAGATATTCTTCAGTGAAACCGCTTGCTTTATAACGCAGAGGGCTCACTATCGATATTTCCTGACGAAGTCATCGTTTCCGGCAGGATTGTTTCATCCGCAAGGACATATTCTGCAAAGCATTCTTTACAAACCCACCGTGGCATGGTCATTTTCCTGCAGTCGATTACCAAAAGGCTCCCGCCCTTGATATCCAGAACACGCCAGATCTCTGTACCATTGGTCAGCAAGTCAAGTTTCTTCATCGTGATCCTCCTTTGTCTCGACGACTATTCCCCAGTCCATGACACCTCGCAGAAGCCAGTACTCTCTGGAAGCATCAAGCAGTGTACATGTTTTCGTCCGCAGCAGATTTGCCCTTCGGGTACATTCACGCACCAGCAAAGATCCATCCGCTTTCACCGCAACGATATCCGATGTATATTCCCCGATGGTCAATCCGTCCATTGGGACATTTGTCCGGAAAGACTGGATATCCTCTCTCTCCGAGAGGACATCTGCATACCTTGACTGAACCACATCGAAGGTCTTACAGATCCCTTCACACTTTGGAACAGTACGTTTCTCACACCTGTGACGACAGTCTCTTTTTCTCATGCCGCGCAAACCTCCTTTTTTTCAGAATTGATATAATCCATGTATTAATCCTCTTAGTAATACAAAAGAAGTATAAAGAAAATCGCTTGTTCGACTATCTGCATAATCCCCCTTAACTCCCCCTTAGGTCCCCCTTAGCATCAAAAAATCCCCCTTAGGTATCTTAAAATGGCTCATTTCCCCCTTAAGATGCCGTTTTGAAGACATATTCTGTCATCCCCCTTACCCTGGAGCGGAACGCTCCATGTTAATTCGCACCCCCGATCATCCTCAAATTCGCAATTCCTTCTATCCTCGTCCTTCGCCGGACCTTAAAAGTGTGCTAAACATGGAGCTGACGCTCCAGATGAATCAAAACTGTTCTCCCTCCAATTCGAAGTGAACGCTCTAAAAATTTTTTTTTAATCCTATTCTGCACAGCATCGCACCATCTTCTATTTCTTCTCTTCTTCAAAAACGGAAGAGGAACGGAAAGATTGATGCATGCAAAGCACGAAAATACGTGCTTTTTCGGGCTCTTTTCCTTAATTAATCTCCTATTCTTAAGCCCCGCGGCGTATGAGCGTGCAAAACAATAGGAGCCCACTGCACAGCAGTAGACTCCATCTTTTATCCGGGATTATTCGGTATATTATTTTAGCCCTTCGGGGCTTTTTCCCTTTATCTTCTTTCCTCTTATCTGTTCCTGACCGTAAGGTCATGCTACCCGCAGGACGCTAACGCGCGATGCGAAAAGGAGGATAGAGAGGGGTGGGAATATTCAACATGTTAATTCGCACCCCCTCTTATCCTCAAATTCGCACTTCCTTCTATCCTCGTCCTTCGCCGGACCTTAAAAGTGTGCTAAACATGGAGCGGACGCTCCAGATGACCTAAAACAGTCTTATATCTGAAGCAGAGCGGACGCTCCAGATAACCTAAAACAGTCTTTTATCCGAAGCAGATCGGACGCTCCATCCATCCTATTCTGCACAGCATCGCACCATCTTCTTTTCTTCAAAAGCGGAAAAGAAACAGAGAGATTGATGCATGCAAAGCACGGAAATACGTGCTTTTTCGGGCTCTTTTCCTTAATTAATCTCCTATTCTTAAGCCCCGCGGCGCCTGAGCGTGCAAAACAATAGGAGTCCACTGCACAGCAGTAGACTCCATCTTTTATCCGGGATTATCCGGTATATTATTTTAGCCCTTCGGGGCTTTTTCCCTTTATCTTCTTTCCTCTTATCTGTTCCTGACCGTAAGGTCATGCTACCCGCAGGACGCTAACGCGCGATGCGAAAAGGAGGATAGAGAGGGGTGGGAATTCACAACATCCTCAATACGCCTTCAGTTCCTTCCACAGCCGGTTATAGAACTTCTCCGTCTCTTCGCCCAGATACTGGTACACCTCGCACCGCATCAGTGCCTCCTCATCCGGGAAGATCGTCGTATCCTCTTTGGTCTCTTCATCCAATGAATCATACACCGCCTTATTCGGCGTGCCGTAATAAACATAATCGAAATTCATCGCGGCGATATCCTCGCGGTTCATGAAGTCGATGAACTTCTCCGCGTTCTCCTTATGCCTGCAGGAATCCGGGATGAACCAGCAGTCGAACCAGATGTTGCTTCCCTCCTGCGGCACAACATAATCCAGATCCTCGTTGTACTCCATAGCGGCGGTCGCGTCGCCGGAATAGATGACCGCCATCGCGGCGTCGCCCGCGATCATCGCGTCGCGGCTCTCATCCACCATGTAAGCCATGACGAGCGGCTTCTGCACCTTGAGCTGTTCCTGCGCCTCCAGCAGTTCAGCTTCATCCTTGGTGTTGATCGACTTTCCGGCGAGCTTCAGCGGCACGATGAACGCGTCGCGCATGCTGTTCTCCATGACCAGCTGCCCGGCATACTTCTCATCCCACAGGATATCCCAGCTGTCGATCTCCTCGTCCACCAGCGCCGTATTGTAGCAGATACCGACCGTGCCCCAGAAATACGGCACGGCATATTTGTTTTCCGGGTCGAAAGCCTTGCAGAAATCCAGATAGACCGGATCCAGATTGTCATAATATTCCATACCGGAGCGGTCGATTTCCTGCACTTCTCCGGCCTGGATCATCTTCTCAATGATGTAATCCGATGTGCAGATGACGTCGTAGGGGATCGCGCCGGACTGATATTTCGTATACATGTCCTCGGGCGTCACATACTGCTCATACTGCACTTTGATGCCGGTCTCTTCCGTGAACATGGATAATGTTTCCGAATCGATATAGTCGCCGTAGTTGAAGACGACGAGCGTATTCTCTCCGCCTGCGGCGGCCGTCTCCCCGCCGGCTGCGCCCGAACCGTCTCCGGCACACGAAGCCAGCACAGTCAGCATAAGCAGCATTACAGCCAGAAGCGAAACATTTTTCACGAATCTTTTCATGCCGCCACCTTGCCTTTCGCCTGTGCCTTCACTGCCTTCGGCTCATCATTCTGGATCCGGTTCACGATCCACAGCACGATCAGGATCAGCAGGAACAGAATGGTCGAGAGCGCATACATTTCCGGATTGATTCCGCGCCGCACCTGCTGGTAGATCATGGTCGAAATGGTATTGATCCCGGGGCCTTTCGTGAAATAAGTGATCACGAAATCGTCCAGCGAGATCGTGAACGCCAACAGGAAACCGGACAGCACGCCCGGCATGATATCCGGCAGCACGATCTTGCGGAAAGCATACGTCGGTGTCGCGCCGAGATCCAGCGCGGCTTCATATGCGCTGCGGTTCGTCTGCTTCAGCTTCGGCATGACATTCAGGATGACATAAGGCACGCCCAGTGTGATATGTGCGGCCAGCATGGAGACCATACCGAGCCCGGCAAAACGCACGAACAGCAGCATGATCGCGATACCGGTCACGATATCCGCGTTCAGCATCGGAATATTGGTCACGGACATGATGATATTCTGGTGATTCTTTTTCATGACCGTCATGCCGATGCAGGCGAGCGTACCGAGAACGGTGGCAATGAGCGCCGCCGAGAATGTCAGCACCAGCGATGTGCGCACTGCGTCCATGACCTCCGCGTTCTGCGCAAGGCTTCGATACCAGTCGAATGTAAATCCGCCCCAGACCGTTCTGGCCTTGGATGCGTTGAATGAGCACACGATCAGGATCAGGATCGGTGCATACAGCAGGAAAAATACGAAGCCGATATAAAATCTCTCCAGGAATTTCTGTCCTTTGCTTACCATAACAGCTGCGCCTCCTGATCCGCGTCGGTCTTATTCATGACGGCCATGCTGACGAAGATGAACAGCATGAGCACGAGCGACAGGCCGGAGCCCAGGTTCCAGTTGTTGGTCAGATTGAATTCCTGTTCGATGACATTTCCGATCAGCAAAATCTTTGAACCGCCCAGGATATCGGCGATCGCGAATTCGGAAATGCTGGGGATGAAGACCATGATAATCCCGGAGATCACGCCGGGCATGGAAAGCGGCAGGATGACTTTCCGGAAAATGATGAATCTTCCGGCGCCGAGATCCGCGGCCGCATCCACCAGATCACGGTCGATCTTGCACATCGCATTGTACAGCGGCAGGATCATGAAAGGCAGATAATCGTAGGTCATGCCGATCAGGATCGCTTTTCTGCTGTACAGAAGATGCAGCGGCTCCAGGCCGAAGAAACCGAGGATGCCGTTCAGGATGCCGGTATTCGCCAGGATCATCTGCAGTGCCAGCACGCGGAGCATGAAATTGATCCACATCGGCAGGATGAACATCATGATGACCGTGCTGGCCTTTCCGGAGGCTCTTTTGCTGAGCACATAAGCCAGCGGATAGGCCACGAGCAGGCTGATCACCGTGCTTCCGGCAGCGATTACGATCGACTGTCCCAGCGCGGACAGATGGATCGGATCGGCGATCGCGGCAATATTTGCGAATGTAAATCCGCCGTCTTCGGACGTAAATCCGTACAGCAGGATCATGAACAGCGGCAGGATGATGAACCCGGCCGCCCAGACCAGATACGGTCCGGCAAGCAGCTTTCTTTTGTTCATTCTTCTACCCCCACTGCCTTCTCGTCATCGGATTCGGGCTTGTTCATGATCTGGATGTTGAAAGGATCCACCCAGATGCCCACAGGGGTACCGACCGGATGACCGACCGTGCTCTGTACGAGCCATTCGAATCCGCCGGCCGTGACTTCCATCTCATAATGCACGCCCTTGAAAATGATATGGCTGACGACGCCGTCCATGATGCCCTTGCCCGGATCGCGCAGGACAACGTCCTCCGGACGGATCACGACGTCGACCGGCTTGTATTCACCGAAGCCGGAATCCACGCAGTCGAACTTCACGCCCAGGATCTCCACCAGCTTATCATGGATCATGATGCCGTCGATGATGTTGGAATCGCCGATAAAGTCGGCCACGAAAGCATTCTCCGGTTCGTTGTAGATGTCCTCGGGCGTACCCATCTGCTGGATATATCCCTGGTTCATGACAACGACCGTATCCGACATGGTCAGGGCCTCTTCCTGATCATGCGTAACGTAAACGAAGGTAATGCCCAGCTCGTTCTTCAGGCGGATCAGTTCATACTGCATGTCCTGGCGGAGCTTGAGATCAAGCGCACCGAGCGGCTCGTCGAGCAGCAGGACCCTCGGCTCATTGACGATGGCTCGCGCGATCGCGATTCGCTGCTGCTGACCGCCGGACAGAAGCAGCGGGGAACGCTTCTCGAATCCGTCCAGGTTCACGAGCTTCAGAGCATATTTAATCTTATCTTTGATATAGGCGTCGCTCTTCCCAGAGATCCGGAGCCCGAAAGCGATATTATCCTCCACATTCATATGCGGGAAAAGAGAGTATTTCTGGAAGACCGTATTCAGATTCCGCTTATTCGGCGGGACATTCGTGATATCCTGTCCGTCGAAGATCACGCGGCCCTGGTCAGGCGAAATGAAGCCGCCCAGGATCCGGAGCGTGGTGGATTTGCCGCAGCCCGAAGGGCCAAGAAGCGTCAGGAATTCGTTCTCCCGGATCGTGAGATCGAGTTCGTCAAGCACCAGTTCTCCGTCGAAGGACTTGGAGATGTTCTCAAGATGTATCAGTTCTTTTGCCTGCATGTACATTTTCCTCTTTTCTTTATGTGATCGAATGCAGCTTTATCCATGGTGCCTGATGCAGCCTGAACATTCTTAATGGTCTGTAACCCTTAGAAGGACGGCGGCGTACTGACCCAGATGAGCACCGCGCCTTTTTCCGATTCAATGTGGTGTGTTTTTTCCGCTACGTAGTAAAAGGACTCACCGGCGTTTACTTTGATCCGCTTTTTCCCGATCACAAGCGTGATGCTGCCCCGGATCACGTAGCCGAACTCCTCGCCTTCGTGCGGGTTGTCCGGGTAGGTGCTTCCGCCGGGCTCCAGCGTCAGACGGATCGGCTCCATCTCATTTTTCTGCGCGTTCGGAATGATCCACTCGATCTTATTCTTCAGCTCCGGATCCGTCTTTTCAAAGTAGTCCTCATCCGTAAAAGCGATCGGTTCATCCGCTTCCTCCGAGAAGAATTCCGCCATGTTCGTACCCAGGCACTGCAGCAGGTCCGCCAGCGTCGTGATGGACGGTGAAGTAAGATCACGCTCCAGCTGGGAAATAAATCCTTTCGTGAGTTCGGCTCGGTCCGCCAGTTCCTCCTGCGTCAGGCCTTTCTGTATTCTGAGATCTCTGATTTTACTTCCTATATCCATAAAGCCTCGCTTGAAATTCCGTCCTCAAACTGTCATCGCCGGTTTAGTATTCTAATCTGAAAGTTTAGCAAAGCTAAACCAGCGAATGTGATTATATAGTATATGCACAGAATGTCAAGGAGAATTTTCACTGCGTTTTTGCGTGACACATTTTATGCTGTCAGAGCGCCAACAATGTGCATAAAAACAGCTGCCGCACGATCATGTTGCAGCAGCTGTGCAGAAAAAACGGATATCTGTCAGTCCAGTTCGTACAGGAACCCGATATGCTCCATAATGGCGGCAAAATCCACCATGCATTCCCCGTTCCAGATGCCGACGGGAACACGGTCTGCAAAAGTATACCCGCGAATCGCCGGGCCTTCCTCTTCATTCAGGATCACCGTGACATTCCGGTCCCGGGGATCCACGATCCAGTATTCCTGCACGCCCGCATTCATATATTTATGGATCTTGATCGTTACGTCTTTTTTCCTGGTGGAAGGCGACAGGATCTCGATGACAAATTCCGGGGCGCCGAAACAGCCGAAGCGCTTCAGTCTGTCGTGATTGCAGATCACGACGATATCCGGCTCCACCATAGTCCGGTTGTCCATATCCAACTGTACATCGAAGGGAGCAGTATAGACCATGCATCTGCCATGATTCGCGCTGACATAATTCTGAAGCTGCCAGGAAATATCGCTGGACAAAGCCTGATGAATGTTGCCGGGAGACGCCATATCATAGATCACACCGTCGATCAGCTCGACCCTTCTGTCGTCCGGGATCGCATAATAATCGTCCAACGTATATTCCCCCTGTTTCTTCTCTGCCGGCTGCTTCTTTTCCGCAGACGTTCCATAAACAACTCCTGCTTCCCGAAAACCATCTGACAGCGTTTCCGCAGACGGAATGACCGGATCTGACGCAACCGGGCGAAGGACCTTCTCCAGCTTGAGGATCGCTGTCATGCGCGGTGAGGCCGTCGCACCGCTCATGATTTTCTGCACGGTACCGAGCGGCACGCCGGATCTTTGTGCCAGTTCTTTATTGCTTAACCCGAGTTCCCTCTTTCTTGCTTTCATCTGCTCGATCGTCATGATATTTTCCCTTCTGCGTACAGCCAATTGCTCTCATATCTGTTATTCTGTTCCGGACGGCCTGTTCCACAAACATAGCATAATATACAGCGGACCATTAGTCAACCGTTTTGCGATATTATTGAGATATAATTTGGTTCTGCCATATCCTTTAAGCAAATCGTTTCCATTTCGGATCCGTTTTGCAAGCGCTGCCGTTCCATCCGTTGCATTATTTTCTGAAATTTAGTACAATCGTCTTGCGGATCTTCCGCATTTTCATATCCGTAAAGAACAGACAAAACACGGTTTTAACAGCTGCCGGATACAGGCGGCGGATTGGAGATTTCATGGATGCATTGACAACTTATAAAGCCTGGTTGGACAAACTGGATCAGAACGACCCTCTTTATACGGAACTTCTCGCGATCGAAGGAAATGACGCGGAGATCACCGACCGCTTCTATCAGGAGATCGAATTCGGCACCGCCGGTCTGCGCGGGATCTGCGGCGCGGGCACGAACCGGATGAATGAACTGACGGTCGGCAGGGCGACCCAGGGTATCGCGAATTATATCCTGCATTCCGGAGCAGATCCGATGAAGGGTGTGGCGATCGCTTACGACTGCCGGTACCATTCAAAGGAATTCTCGGAACTGGCTGCGCAGATCCTGACTGGAAACGGGATCCGTGTGTACCTGTTCCCTTCGCTGCGGCCGACACCGGAGCTCTCCTATGCGATCCGGAAATGCGGCGCCGTATCCGGCATCAACATGACCGCCAGCCATAATCCAAAGGAGTACAACGGCTACAAGGTTTACTGGGCGGACGGCGCGCAGATCTCCGGGGCGGTATCGGACGGGATGCTTGCCGAAATCCTGCAGCTGGATCTGTTTGATGATTTTAAAAAGATGCCTCTGGAGGAAGCGGAGAAAGCCGGACTGCTTGTAATGCTTGGCGGGGAAATGGACAAAGACTATCTGGATTATGTGCTCTCGCTGGCGCAGCGGCCGGATGAAGAACTGGATCTGGCCGTACCGGTCGTCTATACGCCTTTAAACGGCGCCGGCAGCATTCCCATGCATGAAGTGGCCGGCGCCAGAGGCTTTGTGAACTTTGTGCTGGTGCCGGAGCAGCGCGATCCCGATCCGGATTTTACGACCGTTCCGTATCCGAATCCCGAGGATTCCAGAGCATTTGATCTGGCGGAAAAGCTTGGCCGCGAGACCGGCGCGGAAGTGCTGATCGCGACCGACCCGGACAGCGACCGCATGGCGATCGAAGTGGCGGACGGAAACGGCGGCTATATTCCGTTAAACGGCAACCAGACCGGCGGCATGATCATCGCCTATCTGGCGCAGGCGAAGAAGGAACACGGAAAACTGACCGGAAAGGATGCAATGATCAAATCGATCGTGACCGGCGAATTCGGCGCGACGATCTGCAGAGATTACGGCATTTCCGTATTTGAAGCGCTGACGGGATTCAAGAATCTGTGCGGAAAGATCCCGCCGCTGCAGGCGGAGGGCTATAACTATTTCTTCGCTTATGAGGAGAGCATCGGCTGCGCGCCGGGCGAGGAAGTGCGGGATAAGGACGGCATCTCCGCCGGTATGCTGATCACGGAGATGGCGGCTTATTACCGGAAACAGGGAATGTCCATGCTGGACGCACTGGATGCGCTTTATAAAAAGTACGGATATTTTGCTGAAGCGCAGGTGTCGATCGTGCTGAAGGGCAAGGAAGGACAGGAACGGATCGGCCGGATCATGGATATGTTCCGGAACGAGAAGCCGATGGCGTACGGAGATTTCAAAGTCTCGAAAGTGATCGATTATATCGACGGTTACGAAGATATCCCGCCGCAGAACGCACTGAAGGTGATCATGACCGACGGCAGCTGGTTCGCGATGCGGCCGTCCGGGACGGAGCCGAAGATCAAGTTCTACTATTATACTTTGAGCGATGATAAAACGGTTTCCGCAGAGCGGATCACCGCGCTGAAGACCGCTGTCGGCACGATGGCGGAGAGTGTACAGTAAGTATCTGAAAAGTGGACTGGCCCGCAGGACCTGTCCACTTTTTCCTGTTATTTGATCTTGATCTTGAATACGGCCTTCTTGTTGCTGCCGTCCAGTGCTTTTGCCGTGATCTTCACGGTCTTTCCTTTGCCGGCCTTCAGCGTGGTAACCTTGCCCTTCTGTGTGACTTTTGCATATTTTTTATTACTGCTGGTCCATTTGAGCGTTTTGTTGGCTCCTTTTGAAGCCGTGATTTTGGCTTTCAGTTTGATCGATTTTCCGGCTTTTACAGTCTTCGCTCCGGACAACTTGATTTTTTTGACAACACCCTTCATCGATTTGATGACGATAGTCGCTTTCTTCCCGGAGCCGTCCTGCGCAGCTGCCGTGATCGTAACCTTTTTCCCTCCGGATTTCTTCAGAAGTGTTACTTTTCCGGAGGAGCTTACTTTCGCGACCTTGGTATTGCTGGATGTCCATTTCACGGTTTTATTGGCCGCATTCGCCGGAAGAATAGCCGCCTTTAGCTGAACTTTCTTGCCGGCAGCGATTTTTTTGCTGGGTGCACTGATCTTAACAGAGGAGACTTTGATCTCTGTATTTTTATTCTCTGTCTCCTTATTCTCGGTTCCCTTTGTTCCGGTCTCTTTATACGGAACGATATCAAAATAGAGCCTCAGGTCTGCCGCGCTGCTTTTTCCGGAATATACATCCCCTTTGTATTCGCCGTTCACATACTGATGTTTGTTAAGGAAATTATAGTATGTCTGTGTCGCCGGATCCCCCGCATTGATGCCCGAAAATGCCTCGCCTCCCAGGAAAGAGGAATTATCGAATATGACATCGCCCGTGCTGAATTCGAGATAACTGAACTTTCCGCCGGTAATGTTCAGGGTGGAATTATGGAATTCCGCATTCGATCCTGCATCAAGATCGGCATAAAAGTCATCATTCTGACCGGAAGTCCTGATATTCCATACAGCATTTTTCATGATCAGGCCGCCCCTGATATCCGTCAGCGAAGCTGTCCCTGTATGGTCATCAAACTCTTCCGGAAAGTCGGTACTGTAATTCACATTCAGCGTGCATCCTTCAAGGATAAGATCCTGTACGCTGAAGAGCTCCCATCTCTTATATCCGAAATCCGTGTTGATCGTGCAGTTCTTAATCGTCAGATTCCGCATTTCCGAGTCGTGAAGATCGACCAGCGTTGTCATGTTATTCTTAATCGTAAGCGTACCGTTTCCTTCGATGATAAGATTACCGTTATTATGAATCAGCTCGGGATTGTATTCTTCGTCAGAAGTATAGTTCTGGCAGTTAATGACATTGTTTCCTTTCAGAACGATATGCAGGTCATGCGTCTGACCGGCGCCGTAACTCGTTCCGTCGATAAACTCACTGTCAGCAGGGACAGTCACGTTCACATTCTCCAGCGTCACGGTGTAGGTGGCAGGATCAAATGAGATCCCCGCGGGCAGTTCTGCGATTGCCTCTGTCTGCAGACCGTACTCCATCCCCATGGATCCGTCATAGATCTCGACCCCGTTGATGTCAAGCATCGGACTGGCAAGCTCGTCCGCATGGACAGCGCCCGCACAGATCATCAAATAGAAGGCGGCCATCAGGCATGCCGCGGTCATAATGATTCCTGACAGTTTCTTCATTGTCTTTCTTTCTCCTTTCATTTATCGAATCAGATCCCCAGCTCCAGCTTCAGCTGCGGCGTCATGGGATCGTAATCCTTCATTTCAAACTCGTCGATGGTGATGGAATAGAAATCCTTTGCATCCGGCTTCAGGATCAGCGCAGGCTGCTTCGGAAGTTCCGCGGTTCCATTTCCGGCTGCGCCGGCGGATTCCTCCTTCTTCCGTTCCTCGAATCTCCGCAGCAGTTCGTTCGCCTGCCCGACATGGCGGTCGTAGATCTGCTCGTTCGCCACCATATGCGTGAACACGCCGGGCTCGTATCCGGTGTGTCTCGCGATCATCATCAACAGCGCGGCATACTGGATCTCGTTCACGCCGCCGGCCCCGGAGGCCGTCAGCATATCGCCGCTGCGCTGCACCATCATCATGTCCAGGAACTTCCCGCGGACATTCCAGATCGTGAGGAAGGCACAGGGGGCAAGTCCGGGCGTCTCATGCAGATCCGTCTCCTGCCACAGGGAGACCACCTTCCGTCTGCCGTAAGGATCTTTCTCAATATCTGCGATCAGGTTTTTGATCAAATCATATCTGCCGACGGTCGCGCCGTAGCGCTGGCCGATCGTGCCGTCGCCGATGTCCCACGGATCCCACCAGGTCACGCCCAGTTCTTTCATCTCGGCTATCTTGTTGGTCGGCTTCTGATAGATCGTGAAGATCTCCCGGATGCCGGTCTTCCAGGCCATCCGGCGCAGTGTCAGGACCGGGAAATCACCTGCCGACAAATCATATTTCCGGACATTGTGATTCACCGAAAATGTATACGCCGGCGTGCCGTCCGCGTACTTCGGCCTGGGATTCTCATCCTTATAGCCGTGCGCCAGGATGTTCTTTATATCTTCTGCCATGTAATGGTCTGCTCTGGTCATGATACGCTCCGTTTCTGCTGCAGAATGCAGGGTATGTCTTATGAATAATGTCTCTTGACCAGCTTGAACTTTCCTTTGAGCTTTACGCCCTTGACTTTTCCGGATTTCTGCTGGAGCTTGATGCTCTTTTTCGAGACTGTAAAGCGGATCTTGCCGCCTTTGTACTTGATCTGATATTTGTTCGTGCCGAGCTTTGTATACTGCGCATACACACAGTATTTGCGGCTGTTCAGATTTTTCTTTCCTTTGAAAATACAAACCGAACCGTAATACTTCGAACCGGGCTCCCGGCTGGTATAATCATTGACGTCAAAATACCAGGTGGTCTTGCCGATCTTGCGCTTCCAGGTGCCGTTCTCGCTGTATTTCTTTGCGCTGACGGGAACAGCCGCGCTGAGTGCTGCCACCATAAGGAGCATCAGAAAAATGCCCGTGCCGAATTTTCGTTTCATTGTTTTCTCCCCCTCTCCTGAATGGCCGGCTGCTGTCTGCCGGATGATTCAATTATAGATTTCATGGTCAGTCCCGTCAACCGGATATGCGTATGCAGACGGGCTTTCCCGGCCGGGGGCAGTTTTCAAAAGCCGAATACTGCATGCGGTGGATTCCTCTGCTTCCGGCATCAGAATGTCAATTCACTGCCGTTTCCCTCTGCCCAGGTCTCGTACCAGTCAATACAGGCGCGGGTGTAACGTTTTTCCGCGTCGGCGAACTTTTTCTCTGCCGTGCTCCGCTCCGCTTCTTCCATCCATGCCGGAGGAATCTCGTACTGTTCATACAGCTGCTCCAGCTGGTCTGCGGACGCTTCCATCTCCTCTTCGCACATGCCGAGCTTCCAGTCCGTATGCGCTGTCTCGGTCGACACACGGATCTCATGCCGTTCCCGTTTCGGCACGGCCCGCAGCGATTCCACCATCGCCTCTTCGTACATCAGCCGCTCGGCCGACAGATTCTCACCGCGCGCGCCCTTTGCGTGCTTCACGACATAGTGATCATAATCATAAGGGAAGAACCGGACCGGCGCATCTTCCGGCGGAAAATACAGCAGCGACTGCGCACACTTCTTCAGAAAATACCTGTCATGGGTGACGAAAAGCAGCGTACCGGAATATGCCAGCAGCATATCCTCGAAGATCTCCTTCGCGGGGATGTCCAGATGATTCGTCGGCTCATCCAGAAGCAGCAGGTTCGGCCCGGATTCCAGGATCATCATCAGGGTGAACCGTGCTTTTTCGCCGCCGGAAAGATCGGTGAGCTTTTTCCCGGCATCTTTTCCGAAAAAGAGATAGCCGGCGAGAATGCTGCGCGCCTCCTGCTCGGTATATAAGGGAAACCGCTTTCGAAAGACCTCCAGCACTCTGCCGTCCGGCATGTTTTCCGTGCTCAGCTGATCGTAATATGCCGCATCAATGTTTTCTCCCATCACACATCTGCCGGCGATCTTCGGGATGCTGCCCGCAAGCGTTTTGATGAATGTGCTCTTGCCGCTGCCGTTCGGCCCGAAGATGCCGATCTTCGCACCGCGGCTGATCCGCATGGAGATCCGTTTCTGCGGATGCGCCGGATCGTAGCCCGTCACCAGCTCTTTGATATCGAAGACGCATTTCGGGCCGGGCTTATGCGGTTCTGTCTGCCGGATCTGTACTTTGCGGCCGGAAACATCCGGCGCAGCCGGCTTTTCCATGCGCGAGAGCAGCTTCTTTCTTGTCCGTGCAAATGCGGCTTTTCTGGGTTTTGTTTTGAATTTTTCGATCAGGGCCGTCAGCCTTTCTTCTTCGGCTTTCTGTTTCCGGTATTCCTTCACAGCTGCCTGATACCGCCTGGCTTTTTCTTTTCTGTATGCCGAGTAATTGCCGTTGTATTTGATGAGCTTTTTCTTCTCGATCTCATAGACGATCTCTGCTGTCTCGTCCATGAAATACCGGTCGTGCGAGACCATGACCACTGCTTTCGGATAGCTTTTCAGATAACCTTCCAGCCATTCGCAGGCTTCATTGTCCAGATGATTGGTCGGTTCGTCCAGCAGCAGGATATCCGGTTCCCGGAAAATGAGTCCGGCGAGGGCCAGCCTGGTCCGCCAGCCGCCGGAAAAATCCGCGGCGGGCTTGTCAAGATCCGTAAGCGAAAAGCCGAGTCCCGTGAGGATCGCGCGGAATTCGGCCTGGGTGCGGTAGTATTCTTTTTCGGTCGGACCGGCCTGCCGCTCCCGGCTCGATTCGGAAGAAATCCGTTCTGTTTTGCGGAAAGCTTCTTCCTGCTCGCCGGATACGGAAATCTGTGCTTCGATCCATTCGCGGACCGAACGCTGTTCCTCCGCGAGCGGATCCTGCGGCAGCATCTCGATCGTGAGACTGCGGCTTGTACGGATACCGGCAGCCTGATCCTTCTCATTCCGTTCCGGGGACAGTTCCCCTGCGATCAACTTTAAGAGCGTAGTCTTGCCGGCACCGTTTCTTCCGATCACGGCGATCTTCTCTTTTCCTTTGATCTCAAAATCGATATGATCGAGAATCGTCTCCCCGGCGAGAGAGACGCTGGTGTTGGTGATGGAAAGAAGCATGATGCGGCCTCCCGGGGTATTCTCACTTCTGCGGCTGCTAACTGAATGGACGATTCTATTTATGGAGGATGCAGACGGCAGGTCACGGTGAAGTCTGTTGGTCGCTGCGCTGTCTACTGGCCACAGTTCAGTCTATTGGTCACGGTGCTGTCTATTGGTCACAGTGCTGTCTATTGGTCACAGTGCTGTCTATTGGTCACGGTGCTGCAGGCAGTTTCACTGTTTCCCGTCTGGCATAGGCTGCCGGTGCAACTATTCTTCTATTCTTCAAAAATACTGCCCAGCTCTGTGCAATTATCGCCTGCTTATCCCGCTTTACTGTCTCTTTACGTGCAATTATCGCCTGGTTATTCCAATTTACTGTCTTGTTACGTGCAATTTTCATGCAGAAATCCAAGTTTGCTGTCCCTTTTTCCCTTTTCGAGCTTAGAAATCATGAGGAAAAGTGACAGTAGTTCATGACAGAAGCTTGATTATTGCACAAATGATAGCAGCATTCTTCTAAATCACAGCAAATTTTGCACAAATGCAGGCAGTATTACTATGACAATCTCTCTTTTTTGCACGGCGGTGGCAGTAGTTTCCTGGCAGGGGCGCTTTCTTGCACAGCATCAGGCAGTCATTCCTCCTTTGCCCTCTGTTCTTGCATAACCACGGCTGCAGTTTCCTGGCCGGGGCTCTTTCTTACGCACTTCCGTCCAGGGTCAGGTATCACGTTCAACGCATCGGCCTTGCGTTACAGAATTTCCTTTTCCTTCACGATTTTTACGATCCGGCTGGTGCCGAGACGGGAAGCGCCGGCTGCCAGAAATGCTTCCGCGTCTTCAAGCGAGCTGATGCCGCCGGCCGCCTTGACTTTGCAACGATTTCCGACGGTCTTCTTCATTAGTTCAACAGCATGCAGCGTGGCGCCGCCTTTCGAGAAGCCCGTGCTGGTCTTGACGAAATCCGCGCCGGCACTGACGGCGCACTCGCAGGCCTTCTCGATCTCTTCATCCGTCAGCAGGCAGACCTCCAGGATCACCTTCAGGATCCTCCTGCCGCAGACATCCTTGATGAAGCCGATCTCGTTCTTCACTTCATCGAACTTGCCTTCTTTGATCCAGCCGACATTGACGACCATGTCGATTTCGTCGGCGCCCATGTCCACGGCATCGCCGGCTTCAAAGACCTTCACGGCTGTCGTGCTGTAGCCGTTCGGGAACCCGATGACAGTACAGATCTTCAGGGCGTCGCCGACGTATTCTTTGGCAAGACCGACAAAGGCGGGCGGAATGCAGACCGAAGCAGTGTGATATTTCATGCCGTCGTCGCAGATGGCCTTGATTTCTTCCCAGGTGGCTTCGGGTTTGAGCAGCGTGTGATCACAGGCTGCGAGAATTCTTTCGATATCCATTGATGATCTCCTTGGTAATAAGCAGATAAAGTATTTGTAAAACCGCACGTTTTACGGCGTGGATCCTTCGTCGCTTCGCTCCTCAGGATGACAGCTCGTCAGTATCTGACATCCTCGTTTGTCATTCTGATGCCGCAGGCGGAAGAATCCACCGCTTTCAGTTCTCGGTTTTACTAAACCCGCATGCTGCAGGGCGTGGATCCTTCGTCGCTTCACTCCTCAGGATGACAAATCGTCAGTATCGGACAACCCGTTTGTCATTCTGACGCTACAGGCGGAAGAATCCACCGCTTTCTGTTTTCGGTTTTACAAAAACCGCATGCTGAAGGGGCGCGGATCCTTCAGGAAACAGTCCGGCAGAACGTCACTTGAACTGCATATCCTGCTTTCTATACTTTCCTACAGCTCCAGATTCGGCACCGCATTCAGGTCGAATCCGGCACGTTCACCCTTCATAAAATGATAATACGCATCCACCGCGATCATCGCAGCGTTATCCGTACAGAAAATCGGGGACGGCACATACAGCCTGATCCCGGCCTTATCACATGCTTCCTGCAGGCTTGCCCGCAGCGCGCCGTTCGCAGCCACGCCGCCGCACAGCACGATCCGCTCTTCGCCAAGCTCCTTCACCGCTGTGATCGTATGCTCCGTCAGCACCTCCGTCACCGCTTTCTGGAACGAAGCCGCGATATCCGCCGGAACGATCTTCTCGCCCTTCATTTCCATCTGGTTCAGCGTATTCAGCACCGCCGATTTCAGCCCGCTGAAGGTAAAATCATAAACCGATTCGCCGACCTTCCCTCTGGGGAAATGAAATGCATCCGGATTTCCCTCCCTTGCAGCCTTCTCGATCTTCGGCCCGCCGGGATAGCCAAGGCCGATCGCCCGGGCTACCTTATCAAAAGCTTCGCCGGCAGCGTCATCTCTCGTCTGCCCGATGATCCGGAAATCCCCGTAGTCCTTCATTTCCGCCAGATGCGTGTGTCCGCCGGAAACGATCAGGCACAGGAACGGCGGTTCCAGATCCGGATGCTCGATCAGCGATGCGCAGACATGTCCCTCCATATGATTGACGCCGATCAGCGGCTTGTGCGCCGCGAAAGCCAGCGCCTTCGCCTCTGCCACGCCAACCAGCAGCGCGCCGACCAGACCGGGTCCGTACGTCACGCCGATCGCATCGATATCCTCAAGCGTGCAGTCAGCCTCTGCCAGCGCCTGGCGGATGACCGGATTGATCGCTTCTATATGCATCCTGGACGCCAGCTCCGGCACCACGCCGCCGTACAGCGTGTGCGTCGGCACCTGTGACGAGATCACATTGCTCAGCACCTCTCTTCCGTTCCGAACAACGGACGCGGCTGTTTCATCACAGGATGATTCAATTCCCAAAACCAGAATATCTTTCATATCCACATTCCTTATATTTCTGTCACGGACTGCTGCGGCCTTCCGAAGCCATCCATGTGCCTTACTCTTCTTCCGGAAACTTCAGCGTTCTCTTCTTTCCGTCCTTCCCCAGCTTTGCCGCTGGGAAATACCGCCGCGCTTCGTCGATGAAATCCTCCGGACGGTTCATGGCCGGGGAGAAATGCGTCAGCCACATTTCCTTCGGCTGCGCCTC